>ONKC01000068.1 GCA_900318295.1 uncultured Eubacteriales bacterium | reverse complement strand
CCTGCGCCATTTTCCCAGCAGCCTCATCCTTTTTTGATTTGAGAGTAGACTTGCCCTTGTCAAGTTTTTTCTGACCTTTATCGATCTTTTTCTCGGCCTTTTCGAACTTCTTATCGAGAGCATCGACTACCTTTTTGTTCATGGCATCGATCTTGTCCTGCTTGAGAACGACATCGATCTTTTCTTCAATCTGACCGACAGACTGTACGGATGCCACTCCTCCCACACTCTCTATCTCGGGAATGATATCCTCGTTTGCTTTTTTTGAAACCTCGACGCTGTCCTTGCCCTTATAGTTGATAGCAGCGACAAGTATCGGCATCATATCCGGATTGATCTTCATGATGGTAGGCGAGCCTACACCGTCATCCCAATACGAGCTTATCGTATCGAGACTCTCTCTCATGTCTATGGACGTGGCGTTCATATCCGTCCCGTCTTCAAACTCCATAATGACCAAAGACATGTTAGGATTTGAGACCGACTGGATTTTTTTTACACCGCTGATACGCGCCATCGCACTTTCCACAGGCGATGATACCGCTAACTCAACCTCCTCCGGGCTCGCTCCCGGATACTGCGTCATGACGATCGCGTATGGCATCTCCATACTTGGCAAAAAGTCCATACTCATATTGGTAAAGGAAAGATATCCAAGCACCAATACGATCACCACTCCGACAAGAACCGTATATGGTTTTCTTACACTGAATTTTGACATAGTTTTTACCCTGTTCCCTTCCTTTTTTCTACTACACGCTTTTTTTCTTTCTAAAAATGGCAAGTCACCACAAAAAGCGATGACCTGCCAAAGTATACAGTTAAATTATACCTTCATGTGAAAAATGATCAGTCGCTCAAGGTGGCCGCATAATCATTAACTACATAATCCATAATGGAAGCGGCCCCAACAATCTCGCAGCCATAAAGAAATCCTTCGCCATCCTCCTGCTTTCTGAGAATACGAACTACACAGTTCAGTGCATCCTTCTCACCGAGGACCAGACGTGCATTAAAATAATACCCTACCGGCAGAATACTTTCGGTACGAAAGCCTATACCGGCATGCGAAACATCGATAACCTCGATCGGAGCATCGACGTTTTCTATTTTTTCATTATCCTGCTTAAAAAGCGACGAAATCTCGAGCTTTAAACTCGCCGGCCAACGGCGCTCTCTTCTCATATCGATCATAATACCCTGTATACCTCCTGTTCAAAAAAAGAAAGATAGGCATATTTTACCACTATTTGCCACGAATTTCAAGCAAAACTTTCCTAAATTGGATAAAAATGATGATTTAGCAGTTTGCTAAACTGCCTTCTTTTTTGCGAAGTCTACCTGCTGAATAGTCCCTGAGCTTCCGTCCTCACGCAAGAAAACTCCTGTCGAGCGGATAACGCCCTCGGTCTCATTTGTAAGGTCTTTTAAAGAGAACTCCGTCGGAGCATGGCCCAGAAAGATTGCGCCAATCCCGCGGACGCCGAGACCCACGAGCTGATCTTTGCCTGCTGCGTCCTTTGACCAGATCTTCAGTCTGTCAAAGATCGGATCAGCTTCATCGATCCATCCGTTTCCATCTGCATCGTATAATGACAGATCTTTAAATCCATCTCCTGACTTCGCGCCGAAAAGCTCATTTCCATCGTTGATAATCCCGTCTCCGTTCTTATCATATGCCAAGAATCCACACGCCTGACCGAGTACCGCGATGTTGTCGAGTTCTCCATCAGCATCCAGATCGAACTCAAAGGTTCGCCCTGTAAGGTCGGCACTGCCCGTACCGAAGTTGATCACCAGAGGATCGACAAAGCCGCCTCCCATCGATAATCTCCTGGGTTCGGAACGCCTTTCGTAGCTTCTGCCTAACGCAAGCGAGACATCAAAGTCAATCTCTCTTCCGTCAGTTGTGGTTACCTTTCCCGATGCACCGAAATCAGTGATTTCCGACTCGTATTCGTATGAAGAGTCCTCATCTTTCATGACATCGTTAGTTGAAATCATTGATTCCACTCTGTACTCCCGCATCACCCCTATACCGATACGGTAGTTTTCCAGGAACTTGTCAAATGCATCCTTTCGTAATCTCAGCAAAAGAGAAAAGAGTTCCCTAATACTGAGTGGCCTGATGAGATTCTCATTTGCCTTATCCGACGCACCATCAGATACATTTGCCACTTTCCGTCCCGAAGAAGTGTAGTTTTGGTATAACTGCACGACTTCTGTTACAGATTCTTTTTTCGTGATCGTTCGGCCCTCCTTAGCTATAGGCGATGTCGTAGAATCCAAGACCTCGCCCCAGCCTCGGTTGGGTGAACCCTCACGTGTCTGTCGCTGATAAGTTCTGCCCGAACCCATCGCGACTCCACTTGACTGAATCACCATTGCGACTCACCTCCATGTATGAAATTGTAGATCACGCTGCAAAAAAATGAGTACAAAAATAACACGGTCAGTATGTACACGCTCAGGAAAACATCCGTGTACATCCCCGTGTCAAATCTGCCCATCCTTCTGCATAAACATGTTGTTACAGAGTATATATCGGCATATTTTTGCCATATATTTATACCGCTGTTTTTACATAAAAAAGTCAGCCGGGACGTCTCCGCCCAGGCTGACTTTTTTTCGACACTTACGCGCCATCAGCGCATATTTATCTAATTACTTTTTTCTCCTTTAGCTCGTCTTATCTGCCCTGCTTGTTTGCCATCAGGATTGACATATCTTTGGCATTTAAGAGCACCTGGTACTGATCGGCATACCCGAGTCCGAGCTGATAGAAATACACGTTAAAAGTATCTATCTTCTTTTCGCTTTTAAAAGTGTCATTCTCGAAGAAATCAACAATCGTGATCCATTTACCTGTTATATCAACACCAAACTGCTTCTTTACTGCCTTCTTTGCTGCGTCAACAGCCTTGCTCTCCTTGCTGCCTTCCTTAACAGGTGTGGACTCAAGTGCCATACCGCGTCCCGGCTCATCACCGTTCTTTTTGAGCTGTTCGATATTTACGGCACGCTTCTTTGCATCGTGATCTATGTACTGGAGGATCTGTTCATCGCTCATCTGATCCGGCATGTATACGATATTATCTTCAGCTACATAGGCAAGCTCGTCAGCTTTTCTCTCTGAAGCCTTATTGTAGTGAGCCATCTCCTGCTTCGGGAACACTCCCTTATCGTAGTAGTCACGCTCGAGCTTTATGCTTCTTGTGATCTCATCATCAGTGAGCTCTCTGGAGAAGCCCTCGTCGATAGATACAAACGTATCCTTTTTAACCTCCTGCTTGTAAGCCTGCTTCTCGGCTGCAGGCATCTGCTCGATACGATCTGCAAATGTAAAGATAGCTGCTGCGCTTGCCCCGGCTCCCGTAAGAGCGACCGCCCCTATGATAAGAGCTGCCATAAGTGCTCCTGAATGACGGAACCTGAAATCGGATGTCGTTTTACCGCGTCTGCATCCTCTGTAAATATCACGCTTCATTTCCTCTGATATCTCAATGTTTGATAAAAGATCTGACTTCATTTCATTTCTCATACACCAAACCTCCCTTGTATTCGGATTTAAGAGCCTCTCTGGCCCTCTGTAATCTTTTTTTGACTGCTGATGACGATATCTTCAGAATATCCGCCGTCTCGTCAACCGAATAACCGACGATGTAGTGGAGTATAACTACGGATTTGAGCTTCAGATTCATATCCCATATCATGGATAAGATTTCACGCTCATATTCATTTAGTCCATCCGTGATGAGCTCCGTCTCATCTATCTTTTCGAGCGGTACAGCCGCATGTCTCTTGTGGAATCTCAAAAACTCCTTACATTTGTTTTGCGATACCCTTATGAGCCAGGCCTTTTTGTGTTCCTCACTTTCAAAATCAGGCCTTTTGGTGTAGTATATCATGAATGTATCCTGCAATACATCTTTGGTATCGTGCTCATTTTTAATCATCACGAAGCAAATCTTGTAGAGCATATCACTGTATTCATTTATAACCGCTTCAAGATCGGCATTTCTGTCGTTCATACGCCATCTCCTTTCTTCCTTTTTTTGAACGCTCGCGATTGTCCGATAAACAGGATGTTTTCAGAGACTCCGGCTCGCATTCTCTGCCCACACATGGAAGTGCGGGCTGCGCTTCCGGATTCCCTTTCACTTATAATACGCACGACACCATAAAATAGTGACATTTTATTTTAAAAAAATATCAAGCAGATCGATTTTTTAGTCGTACATGCCGAAAAACCGTATATCTGCTATTGAAGTTTTTCAGTCAACATTTTTTTCACAAGCTCGGGATCAGCTTTTCCTTTAGTCTCCTTCATGACCTGACCAATAAGAAAACCTATGGCTTTAGTTTTCCCTGCATTATAATCGCTTACTGATTTCGGATTATCTTCTATTACTTTAATAATGACCTTCTCAAGCTCTGAAGAATCACTGACCATTCCCAGACCATGCTCATCAACATATCTTTTTACAAAGGAATCCCCTGATGGCATGTCGTCGGATTTTTTTTCTTTATTATTTTTATCAAAAATAACCCCAAAGACCTCCTTTGCAGTATTGGAATTGATAGTATTATTATCAGTTAATGATATCAGATCAGCCAGGTCTTTCGGATCGAGAGTAATATCGATCGGATCTAATCCTTTGTCATTTAATATACGTAGAGTCTCACCGAGAAGCCAGTTCGCAGTTTTTTTCGGATCCGCTCCAAACCCAACCGTCTTTTCAAAAATATCACAAAGCTTTTTCTCAGATGTAAGAATCCCTATATCATAATCAGAGAGTGCGTAATCCATCTTATACCTTGCCGCTTTCTCATCGGGAAACTCAGGAAGGCTGTCTCTGATCGTATTTATCCATTCATCATCGATATGTACGGGCGGCAGATCCGGATCGGGGAAATACCTGTAATCCTGCGCGTCTTCCTTTGATCTCATCACAAAGGAAGTTTCCTTATCATCATCCCACCTGCGTGTCTCCTGATCGACCTCTTCACCCTTTTCGAGTAGCTCGATCTGCCTTTTTGCTTCGGCATCTATAGCACGGGTTATAGCTTTAAAAGAATTGAGATTTTTCATCTCGGTCCTGGTACCAAAAGCACCCTCATCATCGCCTACATATGTGCCCGGCACTGCCGATGAAGCTTTCCCGTCCGGACACTGACAGGTTCCTTCCGACTGATCACATCCGACTGACGCACCTGTTTTTCTGACAGATAAGTTGACATCTGCGCGTATCGAGCCCTCATTCATCCTGCAGTCAGATACACCCATATATAAAAGAACTGTTCGAAGCTTTGTAAGGAACTCCACAGCTTCCTCAGTACTTCGCATATCCGGCTCAGTCACTATCTCGATAAGCGGCACTCCTGCTCTGTTATTATCAACTAAAGTATCTCCCGTAGCATCGTCATGGATCAGCTTTCCCGCATCCTCTTCCATATGTATCTCGTGGATACGGATCCTTTTTGGGTTCCCGGCAGGATACTCTGACGCATCACTACACTCAGAGTATGTTTCAATTTCTGTTCCAACTTCTATTTCAACTTCTGTTTCAGCTCCGCCTATTGACAGATATCCATTCACGCCTATCGGAACATATAACTGTGATATTTGATAGTTCTGAGGATTGTCAGGATAATAGTAATTTTTCCTGTCAAATCTTGTGCTATTATTTATATTACAATTCAGTGCGAGTCCGATCATAATTGCTTTGTCAACAACCGCTTTGTTTAACACCGGAAGAGCACCCGGCATACCCAGACACACAGGGCAGGTGTTTGTGTTTACGGGCGCGCCGAAAGCAGTCGAACAGCCACAAAAGATCTTCGTCTTCGTGGACAACTCGACATGTACCTCAAGCCCTATTATTGTTTCATAATCTGATATCATACTGTCGGTATATTCCTTTTTTAATCATATAGTTTTTCTTTTATTTTTTTTGTTATTATTATCTTATTGAAACTGTATTGATACTGCTTTTTAACGATCTTTGTTTATCTGATAGCTCCGGCTGTACGTAGCAACATTTTTTCCGAAAAATGATCCCCCACCAGCTGAACACCTATAGGTAAACCATCTTTATTATCGCATGGTAGAGATAACGCCGGAAGTCCGACCAAGTTTATCGGCACAGTATAGAGATCAGACTTGTACATACTTATCGGATCGGATGATAACTCCCCAAGCTTTGGTGCGATGCCAGTTGTCGTCGGCATAAGGATAACATCATACTTTTCAAATGCCTTTTTAAACTCATCATGGATAAGTCTTCTCACCTTGCATGCCTTCAGATAATACTGATCATAAAAACCGTGAGAAAGTGTAAACTCGCCAAGTCGTATACGTCTTTTTACCTCCTCACCGAAGCCCTCATCAAAAGTCTTATCATACATATCACGAAGGTTATCATACTCGCTTGCTCTGAATCCGTACTTCACGCCGTCAAACCTGGCCAGATTCGAACTTGCCTCCGAGCACGCGATGATGTAGTAGGCAGGCACCGCGTAGTCAAGTAACTTAAAATCTAAATCTTCAAATCTGCCTATCTTCAATTCTTTTATTTCTTTATTTCCATCTTCGATACTCACGCTTGTTGAGTCCTTCTTATCCGGCCCCTTTATGATATCATAAAGCGCGATCAGGTCATCTTCATCCGTTGCGATCGGCCCTATCTGATCCATCGATGAAGCATAGGCCACTAGCCCGTATCTTGACACCGTCCCATAGGTCGGCTTCAAACCCATCACGCCACAGTGTGCCGCCGGCTGTCTTATCGACCCTCCGGTATCACTTCCCAAGGCTATCGGCACGATCCCCGCTGCCACAGCCGCTGCCGATCCACCCGAAGATCCTCCTGCTACACGCGTAGAATCATTTGGATTAAGCACCGGACCAAAAAAAGATGTCTCCGTCGTGGAGCCCATCCCAAACTCGTCCATATTCGTTTTCCCGATAATGACCAAACCTGCTTCATCAAGCTTTTCTACAACTGTCGCAGAATATGATGGGATATAGTTCTCAAGCATCTTTGACCCACAGGTAGTCCTGATGCCCTTAGTACAGATATTATCCTTGATCGCGATCGGCACCCCGGCCAAAGCACTCCCATCGAGTTCTCCACTGTCAATCCGAGCCTGCACCTCTCTCGCCCTGTTTATCACCTGCTCACTCTCGCAGACCGTGATAAACGCATTACAAGAATCGCCCTCAGCTTTTCTAATAGCCTCGAGCACTACCTCCTCAACGGATATCTCCCGATTCTTAATCCTCTTCGCAATCTCCAATGCAGTCATCATATACTCCTCGGAACCCGATAATACTCTCCTTCAAGCACAGGAGCTGATTCCATCAATTCATCACGCCTATCACCATTCGTCACAACATCATCCCTTAGTTTATTAGCCCCATCAAAAACCGGCTGAACCATCGGCTCAACCCCCGTCGTATCAACCTCACTGATCTTATCGAAATACGCGATTATTTCTTTCATAATAGGTCCTTTCTTCCCCAATCAAACCTGCTAGGACAGAATATATACCCTTATTATAACGAAAAAGCCCTGCTTCTGCAAGGCTTTTAACTATCACCAGACAGGCCCGATTAGGACAGTTTGCATTGTTCCAGCGAGGGGCCTGTCGAAAACGTCACTGCGTAGCGTGCGTATTCTGCACGCATGCAGTGCTACGTTTTCGAATGACGCGAGTGGAGCCCCGAGCGAACAATCAAATCTGTCCGTATAGGGCCGTCACTTGATCTTTACCATACCGCCGGTCTCCCCAAGGAAAAGGATCTTGCCCCCCTCCGGCATCGGCACCACATCAGTGATCCCCACAACATGCGACGTATACACCACATCGCCGAACTTGTTGTACACATAGATCGCACTCTTTTCAGGTCTCTCAGCAATCTGCACCTCACTGTTTGCAACAGTATCACCGATCCGATACCACTTCGCCTGCCCGGTCGAAAGGCTGATCTCCTTTTCGCTCCCGTCAAACACCGGCAACTCCGCAGCAAAAATACACTCACTGTTATTACTCAGACGAATCCGCATCTCGTTATCAACCGCCACGATCTCCGCATCTATCAGATCCCTGCTTCTGGAGGATGGTATCGTCTGGAACGCCACGAGATGTCTTTCATCTACGATCTTTAAGAGTCTTGTTCCCAGTCCGTGGACTACAAAAACATATCCCGGATAATCCTTCGGAAGGATGATATACCCATTCGCGGTATCATACAAACTGGAAGAATAAATATCTCCCGTCAGGCATAACTCCGCTCCATTCATCGCCTGCCATGAGGATAAAACCTCCTCACTTACCGGGTTTTCCTCCATCCTTTCACCCACATAGGATTTGTCTTCATAACTGCCTATCTCCGGAAAAGAATTAATCTTCATACCGTTAAGCAAAACCTTTCCGTCGGCTGCGTCCGTGAACGAAACTGACTGAGGATTCACCGCAAGCTTGATATCATCAATACCGCTATCCGAAACCTCGTAAGCAAGCTCCGTAAATCTTCCGTCACTTGTCAAAGCATAATCTGCGTAAGTTGTGTTATACGGACTGATCTCTTCCACATGCATAAACTTACGATCCGGGAAAGAAATCCTGTCAATCACCTCTCCCGTGGAGCTCGCAACAATATACGACCCCGCATAAGCATCGTACTTCTCGGGAATCTCAGTCACTATCTCCGGAACATTTTTACTTTTCTCGGTAACCGATATGCCTTTTTCCTCAAGGCAGACCTTCAGGATTTCCTGAGCCACAAGCCCGTTCAGAGCACTACTTCCGCCATTTGCAAGAACCGATACACTTATCTTGTTATCCGGTGCCACAAGAAGATAAGAATGATTCAAGCCGTCATCTCCGCCCTTTCCGAGAACGTCGCAGTAAAGGTGGCGGACAGGGAGATCGAGGCCACCGTGGAGGGAACCGAACGCTATCACGTGGAGATTACCCTTCGGGAAGGCCGGGTCATGGACATGAACTGCGATTGCCCCTATGCTTCCGATGGCAACAACTGCAAGCACGAGGCGGCTTTATTATTTGCCTATGAGGCCAGATCGGAAAGCGAGGCCAGGGAAAACAAGAAGCTTTCCCTCCGTGTGAAGCCTTTTGAAAAGGATTTTGCCGGAAAGCACTACTATTACGATTTAAACAGGATCACCGAGAACCTCGTCTTCAATAAGGACAAGGTGGAGAAGGCCAAACGGCTCATTGAGAATAAGCAGATTATCCTGAAGGACATCGGCACCTGTTATCTGGGTGAAGATGAGCGACAGGCGTTATTTGCCGAGGTCGACTTCAAGGGCTCCTATGGGGAAGATCAGGCTTATGTCTATATCTATAAGGACCGCGTGGATTCTTATGGCTGCCAGGGCAGCGACTGTCATAGGACCAGCTATGTCAGCCGTTTCTATAATTATTTCGGCCAAAGCAGGAACGAAGAGCTTTGTGAACATGTGATCGCCGCTTTCCTGTTTTTAGGCGAGCATATCCTGAATTACGATCCGGGGGATATGACCGATCGGGCTTCCATGGCTTTCCTGGACCGCTTTTCACTTGGCGGCGGTATCGTTCAAAAAGACGAGACAGCTGAGAAAAAGCCGCTCGTAAAGCTTCAGCCCAAGCTGGACTATAACGGCAAGGGCATCCTGAAACTGGGCTTTCGCATCGGCAATGACAAGTATTACGTCGTCAAGGATTTTAAAGAACTTTGTGAGAAATACCAGAAGGAAGCAGTCCTGGTTTTAGGCGTGAAGAGCGCCCTGGATTTTTCCCGCCTTGATTTTGATGATTCCTCCAAGGTCTATTACGACTTTATCAATGAGACCCTGAAGGAAGAAGAAACGCGAACGCAGCTTATGTACAATGACTATACAAATCAGAGGATCTTCGCGGTTGACCGGGATATCCTTTTATATGGCAAACGGCTGGATGAATTCTATGAGCTGGTCAAGGACCGCAGTGTGGAGATGCACGACCGCTCAGGCAGAGGAAGCGGCATCCGCAATATCGGATTTGCCGACGGCCAGCCCAGGACGGCGCTTACGATCAGCGAACGCAGCGATATGAACGGCTTTGCCGGGGTCAGCGTCTATGGGCAGCTGCCGGAGCTGATCATGGGAGCAGCCTATGGCTATTTCCTGAAGGACGATACCCTGTATCGGACGTCATCTGCGTATGCGCAGATGATCGCTTCGATGAAGCAGGATATGGAGAAGGAAGATCTTTCCCTGCATATCGGCAAGAAACAGCTGAGCCGTTTCTATCATCACGTCTTGCCAAAGCTCAGGGAAGAATTTGAGGTCTTCGAAGACAA
>ONKC01000144.1 GCA_900318295.1 uncultured Eubacteriales bacterium | reverse complement strand
TCTATAGAAACACTTTATTCTGCACTTGATATGGGTGCGGACGCTGTTTACGTGGGCGCTCAACGCTTTGGAGCCAGAGCATTTGCAAAGAATCCGACTATAGCAGAGCTTGAGCAGGCGCTGGATTACTGCCATATGCGGGGAAAACGTCTTTATCTTACGACAAACACTTTGCTTTCCGATGCTGATCTTGACGAACTGGTGACGATGATCAAACCTTTGGTCGAGGCAGGGCTTGATGCTGCGATAGTTCAGGATCCTGGTGCTCTTATAAAGCTGCACGAGGCATATCCCGCACTCGATCTGCACGCAAGCACTCAGATGGCGATCTTTTCAGGAGATGAGGCCGAGTTATTAAGGCCGTACGGCGTGACCAGATTTGTTCCTGCAAGAGAACTGACTATAGAAGAGATAAGGCAGTCAAGACTTCAGACCGACCTTGAGATGGAGGTTTTTGTTCACGGAGCACTCTGTGTGTGCTACTCGGGTTGGTGTCTGATGAGTGAGCATATCGGCGGACGAAGCGGAAACAAAGGTATGTGTGCAGGCCCGTGCAGACTTGCATATACAAGATCGGATCTGTCCGAAAGCCTGTATGAGCTGAACTCAAAGGACCAGGAAACATTGCTTCATATTCCTGAGCTGATCGAAGCGGGGATAGATTCTTTCAAGATCGAGGGCAGAATGAAGAGCATGGAGTATGCTTCTTATCTGGCCTATCTTTACAGGAAATACAGTGACATTTATCTGGAGGAAGGGCCGGACAGATACAAAGATCTGGTTGAAAACACGGAAAGCGAACTTCATCATGAAAGAAGAAACGCGATGGAGTTATACAACAGAGGAGGTTTTTATTCGTCTTTTCTTTTTGCAGAGGATGATGAAGCATCCATCGAACAGCGGATCAAAGGCCACTACGGACTGAAGGTAGCTACCGTCACCGGAGTAAACAGGACTCGTCAGGTCAAGGAGTCGACCTGTGAGATACTTATAGAAAAGCAGTTATATCCGCATGACGTACTTGGGATCAGAAATAAGTTCGGGGAGACAGTGTATGAGTTCACTGTAGGCTCCGGTGCGATGTCAGGATCGTTTGCGGAGATCTCGATAGGCTTCAGCCCCGTCAGCGAGGGTGATGAGGTATTTCGCACTAAAAATGCCACGCTTTTGTCGATGATCGGAGGTATGATAGGAGAAAGTGGGTTGAAAAGCAGGATACCACTTAAAGGCAAATGGATCGGAAACATCGGTCAGGCTGCTGCACTTGAGGTTTCTGCTGATATTTTTGTTCCCGTGAAGTATGAATCGGGTATGCCGCATGAGGTTATGGATTTCGAGAGAAAAACGATAACTGCTGTAGGTACGGGAATGGTTATCGAGCCGGCGACAAAAACACCCGTGACAGGACTCGATGTGCGAGAGAGACTTTCATCTCTGGGAGGAACCGGATATACTTGGGGAGCGCTCGTGATAGATATGGAGGACGGAGCGTTTATCCCGTTGAAAGCCATAAAGGATCTCAGAAGAGTCGCTATAGCAGAGCTTGAGAAAAAGGCAAGCCGTGCCTGGGTTGAAGCAACAGGATCAAATCCTGTCAAAGGCAGTCATGTATCAGGCGGTTCCGATGAGTCCATCATAAAAAATGACGCCACATGGATCAGTGTTGCTGATATAGATCAACTCGAAGCTGCGATAGGGATTTTGAAAAATGTTTCACGGAAAAGCCAGATCGTGTTACACGTGAAACTTGACGGATTTTCGGGCACTTCGCTGGATATTGTCCACGATATGTGGATGGTATTTAAAAAATACAAGACAGATATTGTGTGGGCGTTTAGTTTGCCGAGAGCGTACAGAGGGCACGATAAAGAGGTTTTAGAACCTGATCTGGTGGAGTTTTTTAAAAAATGTTTCACGGACAGTACGGTTTTTGTTGTCAATTCTCTGGCGAGCATCGTCTTTAGAAACAGGTTTGCAAAAGAGATCGAGATGTACGCAGACGAGAACATGTATATGGAGAACACGCTTTCAAAAAGGTTCTACGATGAACTTGGGATAAAACCGATGCCGAAAAGAGGTTACGGCAGGATCCCTGTCATGACCAGTGCACATAAGCTCCGTGAGGGTGAGATCAAGACGCCAAAGGGTGACAGATTCATCATCGCCAAGCCCGAAGGAGTATCGTACCGTGTGGTATATACGAAAAATCCAGTAGAAGACAAGGTTGAAGGTGAAAAGGCAGTTCGAATAGATTTTTCTGTAGAGACGGAAGAAGAAGTGAAAGAGGTTCTGGAAAAATGGTTGTAGTTGTTGCTGACATATCAAGATATTTCATGGTCTTTTTGATCGTCATCTATGTTTTTTTGAGCTTTACTTCCTTTATCGGAAGCTCTGAAGCAAAAAAACTCGCGATATACAGAAGCCAGAGAGTAGTTACGGTGCTTTTGTATCTTCTGTGTGCATCTGTTTTGGTGCTTACGGATACGTCTGCGAAAACGATAGCAGCTCTGGTTTTAGGCTTAGCGTTCTATATCGTGTTTATTATCCTGTATCAAAAGATATATAAAGGATTGTCAAGACTCATATTAAACAACATGATGCTATGCCTGATGGTCGGTTTTATCATGCAGATCAGGTTGAATGCCGGAAACGGGATAAAGCAGCTTCTGATGGCATCAGTAGCCATGACGCTTTGTCTTTTTGTGCCGATGCTTATCGAAAGGTATTCGATATGGGAGAGGCTTACTGTGCCTTATGTTATAGCCGGCCTTGGACTTTTGGCACTTGTTTTTTTGATCGGAGTGGAACACTACGGAGCTAAAAACTGGATAAGCCTTGGTGGCTTTGAATTGCAGCCGTCCGAGTTTGTAAAGATCATATACGTATTCTTTATCGCAGCCATGCTGTCAAAGAGAAATGACTTCAAATGGGTGGTGCTGGTTACGGGACTTGCAGCAGCGCATGTAGGTATTCTTGTTTTAGAAAAAGATTTGGGCGGCGCCTTGATATTTTTCTTTACGTACCTGATGATGCTCTTTGTAGCGACGGGACAGTGGCTGTATATCGTTGCCGGACTGGGAGTCGGCGCGGCGGCGGCA
>ONKC01000001.1 GCA_900318295.1 uncultured Eubacteriales bacterium | reverse complement strand
CATACAGGTCTTGATATAGCAGCACCTGGTGGCACATCAATAAAATCTGCGTCTGATGGAGTTGTAGTATTTGCTGGATATAAAGGTTCTTTTGGATGCATGCATCGGGATCAAGGAGTCTTCCGGGTATTTTGCTAAGTGTGCAAAGGCCGCGGATACGCTTCTTGCATTTGCGGTTGAGAACAATCTTGCAAATCAGATAGATTTAAGTATACAGAGTTTCAATGCTGCATTTGAGCAAGCGTATAATAAGCTTAGCTTTGACCAGCAAAAGGAGCTGTATATCAACCTTACTGAAGACATCATGCCGATGATCATGGATTCGTTCCAGGACCCGGATGCATATAAGGGTGATTTTGAGGATGCCGGAGTATACAAATCAATAAAGAAAAATCTTAAGGATCCTGACGCCAGGGCTTCCTGGACTGTCATCTGGGAGGAATACAACAGCCTTACCAAGGATAAGCAAAAGGATTTTGCTTCGGAAGAATAGTCGCTCTGCAAGGAGTATGGTTGACCGTTTGGAGTGAGATTAAATGAGTGAAAACCTAAAAAAAATAATAGATAAAAAAGCCTCTGACATTGAAGAAATATTAGAGGCTTTTCTTCCTGCCGAAAAAGGTTTTGAAAAGACGATATATGAGGCGATGAATTACAGTGTCAAGGCAGGGGGGAAGAGACTTCGTCCGATGTTGATGAGAGAGTTTTTTGATCTGTTTTCAGGGACGGATGAACAAACACTGAAACACTTTATGTGTGCGATCGAGATGATCCACAGTTATTCTTTGGTTCATGATGATCTGCCGGCACTTGATAACGATGATATGCGCAGAGGAAGACCGTCTACGCACAAGCAGTTCGGTGAGGCAATGGGGATACTCTCAGGTGATGCCCTTTTAAATGCTGCGTATGAGCAGGTCGCAAAGGCGCAGGCAGATATTTTTAAAAATGCAAAGGCAGACGGATCGGATTTGTCTGATACGATGGTGGTTGAGAGAGCCGGACGTGCGGCTTTGGCTTTTGATAAGCTTTCGTCATGTGCCGGAACCGATGGGATGATCGGCGGTCAGGTTGTGGATGTGGAGCTGACGGGTCAAGATATCGATGCCGAAAGACTTTTTTATATTTATAAGTGTAAAACAGGAGCGTTGCTTGCTGCTTCGATGACGGTAGGTGCGATACTCGGTGGGGCTGATGCTGACGCTGTATCAGAGGTCGAAAAGATCGGGTATGATATCGGCATGGCTTTTCAGATTCAGGATGATATACTTGATGTGACAAGCTCCGAAGAAAAGCTCGGTAAACCCATACACAGTGATGAGGACCTGAATAAGTCTACTTATGTGGCGGTACACGGACTTGATGCAAGCAGAGAAGCTGTTGATAAGTATACTGATAATGCGTTAAAAAGACTTGACAAATTATGCATAAATAATACTGATAAAAACGGGAATGTTTTCGATGAAAAACAGATTAAAACAAAAGAGTTTATAAAAGATCTGTTTTTGATGATGGCAAAAAGAGATCACTGAAACAGATTACTGAAAGATATGTCATGGAGGAGTAGTGTGAAAAATCGCATTGATATGCCGATTTTTCACACGGTTATTTGCGACGAGCACAAATAACCTTTGATCCGACATGCGTGCTTTAAGCACGCATGCGGTGACTCGCAAAAGTGCTCGTCATGGAGGATATTATGAAAAGGCGAGTGCTTGACGAGATCTGCGGACCTAATGATATACATCGTATAGATCCTGCTGATTATCGCCAATTGGCAAAGGAGATAAGACGTCGTCTGGTGGACACCGTCAGTGAGACAGGTGGTCATCTTTCGGCATCGCTTGGTGTGGTCGAGCTTACGATGGCGCTTCATCTGACGCTTACTTTTCCGGAGGACAAGCTTGTTTGGGATGTCGGACATCAGTCCTATGTTCATAAAATATTGACCGGTCGTGATGACTATATGCCATCTCTCAGGCAGTTTGGTGGTATAAGCGGATTCCCTGATGTGAGGGAGAGCGAGTGCGATGCTTTTTGTGTGGGACATGCGTCGACCTCTGTATCAGCTGCACTTGGACTGGCAAAGGCCAGAGATCTGCGTGGCGGTGATGAGTTGATCTTTGCTGTGCTGGGTGACGGCGCACTCTCGGGCGGTATGGCGTATGAGGCGATGAACAACGCGGTCGAAGCGAAAACCGGTATGGTCATCGTTTTAAATGATAACAAAATGTCTATCGCACAGAACGTCGGAGGTATGAGCAACTATCTCGGACAGATCCGTGCAAACAGAAGATACCGTGACCTGAAGGACCGCGTGGAGGAAGCTTTGGATCGTATTCCGACGGTCGGTGTTCCTCTCGCAAAGCAGATCAGAAAAACAAAGGATTCACTCAAGCATCTTCTTTTGCCGGGGATGCTTTTCGAGGATATGGGGCTTACCTACATCGGACCGATAGACGGTCATGATATTTGGACGATGAAGGAAGCTTTTGAGGCTGCTGCATCCATGAAGGATGAGACAGTTCTTGTTCATGTGGTGACTAAAAAGGGCAAAGGCTACAGGCCTGCCGAGGAAAAGCCGGATCTTTTCCATGGGATCGGAGCTTTTGACAGATTCACCGGAGAACCTTATGAGGACGCATCAAAAGCGCCTGCCACATACACGGATGTTTTCAGCGAATGGATGGTAAACAGAGGATCAGATCATCCCGATATGGTTTCCGTGTGCGCGGCTATGCCTGACGGAACGGGTGTGAGTGCATTTGCGGAAAAATACCCCGACAGAGCTTTTGATGTCGGTATAGCTGAGGAGCATGCGGTGACTTTTTCTGCAGGTATGGCTGCCGGAGGTCTGAGACCGGTGGTGAGCATCTACTCGACATTTTTACAAAGGGCATACGATCAGATTCTGCATGATGTGTGCAATGCGGCTTATCCTGTGATCTTTGCCATCGATAGGAGCGGTATCGTCGGACATGACGGTAGGACGCATCAGGGTATATTTGATCTGGCGTATCTGCTGCCAATGCCGGGAATGACTGTGATTTCGCCGATGGACGGCGATGAGATGATAGAGGCGTTTGATTATGCGCTGGAAAAATGTGACGGTCCGGTGGCGATAAGGTATCCGAGAGGTGAGGCTTTTTGGTATGATGATGAGAGAGAGCCTTTTGAACTCGGAAAGGCAGAGGTGTTAAAGACCGGAAAAGAGGTTGTGATCTTTGCCGTAGGTGATATGGTAAAGACAGCGCTCGAGGTGAGAGAGGCTTTGGAGCCTGAGATGATCAGGATCACAGTTGTGAATATGAGGTTTGTTAAGCCTTTTGATGAGACTCTGGTTAAGGAGCTGGCGTCGAAGCATACGGTGGTTGTCACTATGGAGGACGGTGTTAAAAAGGGAGGCTTTGGTGAGTGCGTGGCTTCGATCCTTCAGAGTGAAGGGGTTAATCCTAAAGGGTTTATGACGGTGGCGCTTCCGGACGAGTTTATTCCTCATGGTAGCACCGAGGAGTTACGGCGAGCCTACCATGTCGATGCTGATAGTGTGGCTGGTAACATAAGGGAGATTTACCGAAAGGTGAGGTAGGACATAGCGCCGGCGCGGTCGTAGCTTTTCTCAACGAACTGGGACAGTTCGTTTGACTCAGCAGACAGGCTGCTCGCTGTGAGAAAACTACTGCCGCCGGCGCGGGGGGTATACAGATGTCGGTATGTTTTTTATGTGGCACAGACACAAGAAGGTAGCATCGTGGTAGGCGGTGCAGTAATACTAAAGAATCGAAATAGTTTTATGTGGGACAGACACATGAAAGCAGCATCGTGGTAGGCGGTGCAGTAACAATTTGAGAGGATTATTAAGAGGTTGAGTAAGGAAAGACTGGATGTACTGTTAGTGAATAGGGGGCTCGTCGAGTCGCGGACGCAGGCAAAGGCTGTTATCATGGCCGGGGAGGTTTTTGTTGACGGTCAGAGAGAGGATAAGGCCGGGGCGACATTTGCCGAAGAGGTTCGTATCGAATTAAAGGGCAAGAAGATGCCTTATGTGAGCCGCGGAGGATTTAAGCTTGAGAAGGCTTTAAAGGTTTTTCCGATAGGTGCGGATGATCAGGGATCAAACGATGATGCGACAGTTTCTGAGTCAGACATCGAGTCAGAAAAAAAGTCGCTTGACGGTCTTATATGTATGGATGTGGGTTCGAGCACAGGCGGGTTTACCGATTGCATGCTGCAAAACGGGGCGATAAAGGTATATGCGATCGATGTCGGGACAAATCAGCTTGCCTGGAAGCTTCGAAGTGATGACAGAGTGATATCGATGGAAAAAACGAATATCCGATATGTTACACCGGAGGATATCGGCGAGGCTGTTGATTTTGTATCGATAGACGTTGCTTTTATTTCTCTTGAAAAGGTGTTGTCACCGGTTAGAATGCTGATGAAGGATTCGGCGAGGATGGTAGCACTTATCAAGCCTCAGTTTGAGGCAGGCAGAGAGCAGGTAGGAAAGAAGGGTGTAGTCAGAGATCCGTTGGTTCATGAGGAAGTGATCAAAAACGTGATCGGCTATGCAAGGGATGCAGATCTTTCCATACTTGGTCTCGATCACAGTCCCATACGTGGACCGGAGGGCAATATAGAATACCTTCTTTACCTCAAAGCCGGTCAGGAGCCGGATGGTAAGGAGCGAGAGTATACTTCGGATGAGATAAAAAGAATTGTCGAATCTGCTCATGAAACACTTGTGTGATGAAGAGATTTGTAATATAATATAATAAATGCGTTAGGGTTTGATAAGACAATCGGAAAGGGGGGTGCGTATGAGGCTTGCGCTTAAGAAGAGAAGAAGGCTCAGCATGATCCTTGTACTGGCTATCGTTCTCTCATTTTTGCCAACAGATGTTGTTTCTGCTGCATCGAAGAGTAAGACAAATTACTATGATCCATGGGGATGTGATGACCCGTGGAGTTACTACGATCCGTGCGATGACTCATGGGGTGATGAGTGGGACGATGAGTGGGATGATGAGTGGGACGATGATGAAGAAGATGATGATACCCAGGTAACGCCTACACCCAAACCGACGAAAACTCCGAAGCCGACAGCTACGCCCAAGCCGACAAAAAAGCCAAAGGCTACGCCGACTCCGAAGACATCGAAGTATAAAAAGCTCGGGAAAAAGCTTTTGAAGCTCAAGAAAAAGTATCCGGAAGGCAAGTATTGGACCAATGAGAACTGCTATACATGGAAAGCCCTCGGATATACTCTTAACGCCTGCGGATGTGTTTCGCTCGCATGCAGGCTGAGCGATGCCGTATATGGAAAGAAAAAGAAGGCAAAGGAGATCAAGAAGCCTTCCTTTAAAAAAGTCAAGATAGGGGATATACTGAGACTCAACGGCGATACACATTCTGCGATAGTTATAGACAAAAGCAGTAAATATCTGATGATCGCCGAAGGAAACTACAATTCCAGCATACATTGGGGACGAAAGCTAAGTAAAAAAACGAAGATAAACTATATCTGGACCAGGTGGTGAAGGTGATGAGGCTCTTGACATCTGTATAGGAATAGTGTATACTAATCATATACAGTAGTGGTCGATTTTTGAGAAAAAATATCAATTCTCAGAAAGGAAAGTGAATATGAACGCTATCAAAGAGCTCAGAACTACCACAAAGATGAGCCAGAGCAAGTTTGCTTCTTACCTCGGTATCCCGGTTGCAAATATACAGCATTGGGAGCAGGGAGTAGCATCGCCACCGACCTATCTCGTTTCGTTGATCACAAGAGTTATGAAGCATGACGGATTTATCAATGATGATATGAATACAGTCCAAAAGGATGCCGTCAGACAGGCGAGAGCGACTCTTGCTTTGGAAAACATGACCTATCCTGAGGAGTACCTTTCCGATCTGAAGGAGCTTGTTACAGGAAAGATCACAAGAGAAGAGTACCAGTCAAGAATAATATGTGTATGATGATATCATGACGGCACCCGTTTTTCGGGTGCTGTTTGTATTTTTTTGATGATGAACAGCCGGAGGGATTTATGAAAAGCGTAGATAAATATGTTTATCCGGGTACGCATGTGCTCATCAATAAATTCGGCTGCCGCGACGCAAAACAGCTGCAGGAGCTTGAAGCGAGATCCACCATGGGAAACCTCGTGTATCTTCAGCTGCATCCTGTAAGCGGTATTTTTGATTTTAAGCATCTTAAGGATATACACTATTTTATTTTTCAGGATGTGTTTGATTGGGCAGGACAGATACGAACCGTGGATATCGGTAAAAATAACCTCTTTTGCAGGGCGGTTTTTATAAATGACTACGCCAAGGAGGTTTTTGATGATTTTTACACATCATGTCAGGCGGCAAGCGGGGACAAGGATGCTTTCGTAGAGCAGGTAGTCAGTCATTATGCGGATATGAATGCTCTTCATCCGTTCCGTGAGGGAAACGGTCGTTCGCAAAGGGAGTTTACAAGAGAGCTTTGTCTGAAGTGTGGTTATGTGTTTGATCTGACCTCCACCACATACAAGGAAATGGTTCAGGCATCCGTGATCTCTTTTGACAAGGGAGATAATTCAAAGCTTCGGGCTATTTTTGACAAATGCATCGTTCCGAAAACTGAGTATAGACACTTGCAGGAACGCCTAGGAAGTGTTACAATGATATTTTCAAGGGATGATATGGACTGAGGAGTTACAAGGAGGTAATTCTAAATGAAGGGATCCGCGTTCCTTAAGGGGACCAAAAAGTATGTATACGACTCGACGGTCGGGCTGAATGACAGAGCTTTTATCATGTTTTCAGCTGCTGTTTTGGTTGCTCTTTTTTTGGCGATCCCATGTGGCCTGATAATGCATGAGCCTTTGTCAGCCACGATATCTACCGCGATCGGTGCGGTTCTTTTTACCGTCTATGTTTTTATCTCTATCAAAAGGAATACCATAGCGAGAGCAAAGATAGTTCTCTCCATAGTTGTTATCTTTATATTTTTACCGACAATGTTTTTTACAAACGGCGGAGTTTACGGAGGAACACCGGTATGGCTTTTGCTCGGTACGATCTACGTTTCCATGATCCTAAACGGGAAACTCAGGATCGTGATGATGATAATGAATGCCATTGTTTTGATGGCGTGCTACATAGTAGGATATTATTACCCCGGACTTGTTACCGAGTATACAAGAGGAGGCAACTTCTTTGACTCGTTATCCGCACTGTATATAGTCGGCGGGATCATATATGTTTTGGTCACATTTCAGATCAGTCTTTTCAAAAAAGAAGAGGAGAGTAAAAATCTCAATCGCCTTTTCGAGCAGACTGCTACAGCGCTTGTAAATGCGATAGATGCCAAGGATAAGTACACTCACGGTCATTCATCAAGAGTGGCAGAATACTCTAAAAAAATAGCCGAATTGAGCGGAAAAAGTCCTGCCGAGTGTAAGGAGATATACTATGTAGCACTTCTTCACGATGTTGGTAAGATAGGAATCCCGGAGAGTATTATCAACAAAGAAGGTAAGCTTACCGACGAGGAATACGAGATCATCAAGCAGCATCCAAAGGTCGGCGCGCAGATCCTTCGCAGTATAACCGAGTATCCGGATATGATCATCGGTGCGCGTTATCACCATGAGCGTTATGACGGAAAAGGTTATCCGGATATGCTTAAAGGTGAGGATATTCCGGAGATCACGCGTATCATCTCTGTTGCAGATGCGTATGATGCGATGACTTCAAAAAGGAGCTACAGGTCTACGATTCCGCAGCAGAGCGTCAGGGAGGAGATCGTAAAGGGCTCCGGTACGCAGTTTGACCCCGAGTTCGCAAAGATCATGCAGCACCTCATAGATATGGATGTGAACTATGATATGAGGGAAAAGGATGTCGAATCAGTCCTTTCGGGTAAAGGAGAGCTTTACTGTAAATCCTTTGAGGATGAGGTTACCGAAGGTATACATATCTGTCAAAAGATCACAAAGATACGCTTCAGATGCGAATTGCTGGATAAGGAGAAACAGGAGGGCGGTCCGTCTCTGATAATCTTCGATTCGATCGATGCGAGATTTCATGATACTTACCGCGCCATCATGGAGCTCAGTTTCCTCGAGTACGGAGTGCTTAAGCCTGACGGCAGATACGAATGCAACGGAGCCAGAAAGATCGCTGTTGAAAAGGGAGTTTCATCCCTTGAGGAGGAACCTCTTAAAGCGAGTGAGATCGTGTATGAGATAGAATCTGTCAGGGTAAAGGATCATGCGATGATCACGATTGATAACGGCGTCACTAAGGAAATCTTTACCATTGCATTTCCGGACAGCGCAAGGTTTGCATATATCGGACTTACCGGTGAGAACTGTCGTATATATGACACTGATATCGATACCAGGGAGGAAGAGGTGCCTGCTGACTTCATTCCGAGGATCGCCGAGGAGATAAGCTATATCGATGGACCGGAGGGAGATGTGCCGAGTGTACAGATAGACGGTTACAGAAGTGATTCGACCGAAGGGATAAAGGTGACAGACGGACTCAAAGTCACATACCATACCAAGAGTCTTCCTACTGCCAGACTCGTATGGCACTGCTCATATATAGATCTGTTTTACTCAGAGGATCACATGGCGGGAGGACCGGGATACAAGGAATACTCCCTGATCCGACTTGATGGTGAGAACTGGGAAGCGGACGGAAAGGCTAAAAATGAGCTTTCGGTCAGCATTTCCGACAGCTTTGAAGGGTGGGACGCATGGAAGGAAGCCAACAAAAAGGGCTTTGAGTGCACGGTATACTTCAAGATGGAAGAGGGAAGGATCATCACTACCTCTGAAAACCTCGGTATAAGCATAACAAATATCACGACGGAGTTTGATCCGGACAAGGATGTTTACCTGTCGCTTACCGGTGATCAGGTCGTGATAACGAATGTCAGGATTGAAAGATAATATGGTTGATCGGAAAAATGGCCCGTTTCGGGCCGTTTTTCTGTCTTGAGCATTTTATATGTTTCTGATTTAATCCTTGCATGACATACGCTTTTGTGGTAGAATGTTATAGTTTGAAGGGACAGGAGGTCACGCGTATGGATAATATCGTAATCCTCTTTGATGAGAAAAAGGAACCGGGGCAGGAAACCGCCAATGAGATCAAGCGGTATCTTGCTGACGCCGTGCGCTCTGTGACTATTGTTTCCGATGTTTCCGAGATAGTTAAGTATGATGCCGATATCGCACTGGTACTCGGAGGAGACGGTACGGTCATCCAGGCGGCAAAAAAGGTTGCAGGGACGGATCTTCCGATACTCGGGATAAACTTCGGTACGCTGGGATTTCTGACAGATGTCGAGAGACCGAGACTTCATCAGGCACTCGATGCACTCCTGCATGGGGACTATGATAAAGAGACACGTATGGCCCTTACCTGTGAGATTCACCAGAAGGATGAAAGCCGTACTGTGGGTCCGGTTATCAACGAGTTTGTCGTTTGCAAGCGTGATTTCGGTCATATGGTGACGACCAGCGTGTATGTCGATGATACCTATGTCGACACCTACGCGGCAGATGGCATCCTGGTGTCGACGCCGACCGGATCGACAGCCTATAATCTGTCTGCTCAGGGGCCGATCGTGGCACCGAACATGGAAGCTTTGATCATCACGCCGATCTGTCCGCATTCGCTCAGTAAAAAACCTTTGATCGTCTCGTCGACCTGCACGATCAGGCTTAAGATCGATCGTACAAAGGCATCATATAACGATGATGCGTCGATTCGCGGTGATGGGATCCTACTCGGAGAGGCCACCACAGGCGATGAATTCATTATCAGAAAAGCAGATGAAACCTTCGATATGATCCATGTGGGTGAGGTCAACTTTTTTGATAAGATGCGCGTTAAGCTTGGATGATACTCTGCATCCGCTATCAGAGCATAAGCACGTTGAAAGCTTGCTTTCAAAAGTGCTTATGCTCTGATAGCGGATGTGGAACAGAAGATGCAGAGTATCATGTTATGAGGATTTTTAATACTTTTAGAGGAGGATAGTGTGAAAAATCACACTGATGTGCTGATTTTTCACACGGGTATTTGTGCCGGAGCGTCACAAATACCCATTGATGGCAGACGAGAACTGGATGTTCTCGTCGCCACTCCGTCGCTACGCTCCGGAATGGAGGAAAAAAATGTCAGGACATTCGAAATTCAGCAACATCAAACATAAAAAGGAGAAGAACGACGCCAAGCGCGGAAAGATATTTACCGTCATCGGCCGCGAGATTGCCGTAGCGGTAAAAGAGGGCGGAGCCGATCCGGCATCAAACTCAAAGCTTCGTGATGTCATCGCCAAAGCAAAGGCGAACAACATGCCAAACGATACGATCGAGCGCGGTATTAAAAAGGCAGCCGGCGATGTGGATGCGGTGAACTATGTGACCTGTGTTTACGAGGGATACGGTCCGGGCGGAACAGCAATCATCGTTGAGACACTGACTGACAACAAAAACCGTACTGCAGCAAACGTGCGCAATGCCTTTACAAAGGGTAACGGAAATGTTGGTACTACCGGATGTGTGTCATATATGTTCGATGAAAAGGGTCAGATACTTGTAGATAAAGAGGAGTATGAGACAGATCCCGATGATTTTATGATGATGGCATTGGATGCCGGCGCTGAAGATTTTTCTGAGGAAGAAGATTCATATGAAATCATCACGGATCCGGCTGATTTTTCTGCTGTCAGAGAGGCTCTCGAGAAGGAAGGAGTACCGATGGCTCAGGCTGAGGTTACCATGATCCCTCAGAACTATGTAGAGCTTACTAGCGATGATGACAAGAATCAGTTCCAGAGGATCCTTGATCTGCTTGACGATGACGACGATGTCCAGAACGTCTATCACAACGCAGACATCGACGAGGAGTGATCGATATGCACTGTGTGCAGCCCATACGTATAACAGTGTATGATACCACAAGATAAAAGTGTGGGGATATTTTTGAAAAAAGGAGACTTATACTGATGCCTATCACTCAGTTTCTTGAAAAAAATGCAAGTCTGTACCCGAATGATGTGTGTCTGGTGGAGATAAATCCCGACATACAGGAAAAAAAGAGGGTTACATGGCGTGAATACGACCTGATAGAAGGAAATCCGACTACACATTATCGTAGGGAGATAACATGGCAGGTTTTCGATGAAAAGGCAAACCGCTTTGCACAGCTTCTTTTGTCGAGAGGTATAAGAAAGGGAGACAAGGTGGCCATACTTCTGATGAATTGTCTCGAGTGGCTTCCAATCTACTTTGGTATTCTTAAAACAGGTGCGCTTGCTGTACCGCTTAACTTCAGATATGCACCGGACGAGATTGAGTACTGTCTGGATCTCGCTGAGGTAAATGTCCTGGTATTCGGTCCGGAGTTCATCGGGCGTGTTGAGGAGATCGCTGATTCTATCAGTACAAACAGACTTCTTTTCTACGTGGGTGGAGACTGCCCGAGTTTCGCGGAGGACTACGATAAGCTCGCGGCAAACTGTGCATCCTTATCTCCGGGGATACCGATCACCGATGAGGATGATGCGGCGATATATTTTTCTTCCGGAACAACGGGATTTCCGAAGGCCATCCTGCACAAGCACAAAGCGCTCGTGCATTCGTGTAAATGTGAGCAGATGCATCACGGTCAGACCAGAGACGATGTGTTTTTATGTATACCGCCTCTTTATCATACGGGTGCAAAGATGCATTGGTTTGGTTCGCTCATATCCGGAAGTAAGGCGATACTTCTTCGTGGAGTAAACCCGCAGACTATTCTTGAGACGGTGTCGAATGAAAAATGTACCATCGTCTGGCTTTTGGTGCCTTGGGCACAGGATATCCTCGTGGAACTCGATGCGAAGAGACTTAAGATAGAGGATTATAACCTTGATCAGTGGAGATTGATGCATATAGGAGCGCAGCCTGTACCGCAGTCGCTGATCAAAAGATGGAAGGAATACTTCCCGAAGCATCAGTATGATACGAATTACGGACTTTCTGAGTCTATCGGACCGGGTTGCGTGCATCTGGGTGTTGAGAACATCCACAAGGTCGGTGCCATCGGAGTGCCGGGCTACGGATGGGAGACCAAAATTATTGACGAAAACGGTAAAGAGGTACCTCAGGGCGAAGTCGGAGAACTTGCGGTCAAAGGACCGGGAGTTATGGTTTGCTACTACAACGACGAAGATGCTACAAACGAGGTGCTTCACGACGGATGGCTTTATACCGGCGATATGGCCGAGCAGGATGAGGACGGATTCATCTACCTGGTTGACCGTAAAAAGGATGTCATCATCTCCGGAGGAGAGAATATCTATCCGGTTCAGATAGAAAACTTCATCAGCAAGTACGAGCCTGTAAAGGATGTGGCTGTGATCGGACTCAAGGATGAGAGACTCGGAGAGATAGCTGCGGCTATCATTGAGCTTGTCCCGGATTCGAGCTGCAATGAAGAGGATATCGAAAAGTTCTGCAAAGCGCTTCCGAGATACAAGCGTCCGCGCAAGATATTTTTCGCGGATGTACCGAGAAATGCGACAGGTAAGATAGAAAAACCGAAGCTTAGAAAAATGTATCAGTCTGAGCATCTGGTCGATGCACAGAACAGAGGATAAAGTAACTACGTAAACCGTAATTGTAAAGAAGGGGCAATAGTTCCGGAATGAGAGGATGCCATGGGAAAAAAGGATTTAGAGATCAATGAACTTAAAAAGCAACTTGAGGAGGCTAAAAGAGAACTCAAAGAAAAAACATCTGATGCTGATAAGTACTATCGGATGCTTCGCTCTGTAAACAATGCATCTCATCTTGGCATGTGGATGACTTATTTTGATGAAAAAGGTGAGCCTTCAGGTGTGAGGTTTACAAATGAAATGAGAAGAAACCTCGGTTACGGGGCTACTGAGCTTGAGGATTCGGTTGTTGGTCTTGATGGCATAATCCATCCGGATGACAAGGAAATGGTATATGAGGCATACGGAAATGCTATCGCTAATAAGAACGCAAAATATGATGTCAACTATCGCCTTCTCCTTAAAAACGGCGAGTACCATATGCATCATGCAGCAGGAGAGTGCTTAAGACGTCCGGATGGAACGCCGGAGGTGTTTATAGGAACATTTACAGACATAGAAGAAAAACTGAAAACGGAGGAACAGTTGGCTCATGACACTCGTAGGGCAGAAGCTGTCGACAAAATGATGCTAGAGGGGTCATGGAGCATGGACTTGACCAAATATGCGATTGACGATATCGACTCACCTATGGTTTATTCGGATCAGTTTAAAAGGATATTGGGATATAAACCAAACTCCCCGGAGTTCCCGGATGTTATGGGAGCCTGGATAACAAAAATCCATCCCGATGATGTGGAAAAAGCATCTCAGGCTATGGGCAAGCAGTTGGCCGATCCTACCGGATCAACCGTGTTTGATATGGAGTACAGACTTTTACACAAGAACGGAGAATATTTCTGGGTACGTGCGTCCAGCTATGTAGTATGGGAGGGACGTACTCCGGTAATGGCAGCCGGTACGATACTTGATATAAACGAAGAAAAGAAGCATGCAAATGATTTTGAAAACGAACTCGAACCGGCGATCAAATCACTTACTGACAATATTCAGGATGCGTCATTATCTGTAGAGGAAGCATCTAAAAAAATGCAGGAGGTGGCCGAAAGTCAGACTCAGATTGTAGAGGAAAGTGCCACCATAGAAAAGGCTGTCGATGACTCTATGGAGATCATAAAGATAATTGAGAACATTGCGGCCCAGACAAACCTCCTGTCTTTGAATGCATCGATAGAGGCAGCAAGAGCGGGAGAGGCCGGAAAAGGCTTTGCCGTAGTAGCGAGTGAGGTACAGTCCTTGGCTAGCTCAACGCAGGATACTACAAGTGATATATCTGACATACTCGGCGGCATGAACTCATCAATAAAGGAAGTTATGTCAAAGATAAATGAGATAAGTGATGCAATCGCCACGCAAAGCGCCAACATGCAGGAGATAAATTCAACGATCGAAGATGTCAGAGGTCTGGCCGCGACAATCAAAAACATGAGTGAAACGCTCTATAAGTAAATCATAAAGCGAAATAAGGCTTTCCGTTTGGAAAGCCTGTTTTTAAGAATACCCGGGAGATTTTTTTGGAAAAATGTTTGGATACGTAGTTGTAAATAAGCCTGAATTAAAGCTCAGAGAGTTTACTGAGTATCAGGGGTATTATTGTGGGTTATGTCATATGTTGAGAGAGAAGTACGGCCTTACGGCCGGCCTCACCTTAACGTATGATATGACCTTTTTAGTTATGCTTTTGGGAGCTCTTTATGAGCCCAAGCTTGAGATGAAAAAAAGGCACTGTCCGATACATCCGATAAAGAAAAAGCCGATGATCAGAAGTGTGGTGACAGAGTATGCCGCAGATATGAACCTGCTTTTATCACATGCACACTTAAAGGATGATAAGGAGGATGAAAAAAAGCTGACGGGGATTGCCGGTGAACTTGCTTTCAGAAGGAGAGCGGCTTACGTAGAGAAGCTTTATCCCAGACAGGCCCAGGTGATAAAGGAGTCATTGGATAAGCTTGGCAGGATAGAAAAGGATTACATGTATCAGTGGAGTCAGATGAAGCTTTCGGGCGACTGGACGGAAAAACTCGGTGGGCAGATGTGTATGGATATGTCCGCCGATATCGATGAGGTTTCCAGACCTTTCGGAGAACTGATGGGAGAGCTTTTCGTGTGGAAGGACGATGCATTTGCTCCGATCTTGCGTCGGTTTGGATTTTTTCTCGGAAAGTACATCTACATCAAGGACGCTCTAGATGATATCGAAAAAGACATAAAAAACGGCAGTTTCAATCCATTTTTACACTGCGATATGGACGAAGGGAATAAGGCAGGGGTTGATAGGATGCTTGATGTGGTCAGAAGGTCGGCTATAGCAGAGTTTGAAATGCTGCCTTTGGAGCGTGATTTGTCCATCCTCAGAAACATCCTGTATGAGGGTGTGGAACTTGACAAAAAGCGGAAATTAAGGTAAAATATTTAAGTTATTGACCGTTACTAAGAAAGAGAGAATGAAATGTACAACGACCCGTATCAGGTCTTGGGCGTGAGCAGAAACGCTTCGGACCGTGAGATTAAAAAAGCATACAGGACGCTCAGTCGTAAATATCATCCGGATACATATGTTGATCCGGTGAAGAAGGAAGAGGCTGAGGAGAAGTTTCGTCAGGTCCAGGAGGCCTACAACCAGATAGTCAATGAACGCAGCGGCAAGTCCACGGGAGGCTATACGGATTACTCCTCCGAGAGCGAGGAGGATCGTCACATGATGGCGGCACTCAACTATATCCGTGCCGGCAAGTACAACGAGGCGATCAACGTTCTTAATGGTATCCCGAATAAAAATGCACGCTGGTATTATTTCAGTTCGGTGGCTAATCTTGGCCTGGGCAACACATCAGTTGCTCTTGACTATGCCAGACAGGCTTCGAGTATGGAGCCAAACAATATGGAATATCAGCAGTACTATCAGAGACTGCAGAGTGGAAATGCTTCACCTTTCGGGTTTGGCGGCTCACCGTTCGGAGGCGGCTACGGAGGTGGCTATGGCGGTTATCGCGGTTACGGTAACTATGGCAACGGTGGTGGCACAGGTTACAACAGCGGTGGTTGCGGCACAGGGAATATCTGCTGTGATCTGTGGTGTGCCGATACGTGTTGTGAGTGCATGGGAGGAGATCTTTGCTCATGCTGTTAAACAATGACAGATCAAACAGACAAAGTGATCCCGGCAGTGTAGCCAGACGCACTCGTATGGTTGCGACGCTGGCTGTTATGACGGCTGTAAGTGTGATACTGCTGGTGCTGGGTACGCTGATATCGATCAACACGGTGTTTTTTACCGCGTTGGCATCGTTTTTGGTAGGCATAGTGGTAGTCAGATATAATATCGGAGCCGGTCTTATGCTTTTTCTGGGAAGCGGGGCGCTTGATCTGATATTGAATCCGGACAAGCTTCACGTGCTTTTATACGTCGCTATGGGAGGCTTTATCCTTATGGCGGAGGGAAGCTATAAGTTTCTCGAAAAAAGAATCCCGGAGGTCCGCCTCAGAAACCTTATTCACCTGGTTATAAGAGTCGCGGTGTTTTTCATCGCATATATGCCTATCGCGATATTTTTACCGAGGCTTTTGCTTACACAGGAAGCCTGGGATAAGATCGCAGGTGTCGAGTGGTTGAAATGGGCGTTGCCGGGCGTCGGAGTTGTGGCATTTGTAGTGTTTGACCTGGCGTATATTTTTGTGAAAAAAACGTATCTCCATCTTTTTATGGGAGGGAGTCGTTTTAAATAAGTCACTTGTAGGATATCGCATAATCAGGAGGACTGGAAAATGAAAAAAAGGAAAACACTGAAATCGATCCTCATCGTAAGGATCATCGCGTATGTGGCCATACTTATCGTAGTGATCTCTCTGGCCAGCATCTATATGCAGTCGAGTAAGATATCAAGTCTTACGGAGTCTGTGCTCGGCAAGGAGTCGATCTCATATGCGAGTGTTGTAAACAACTGGTGGAGCAACGTCGAGCAGCGTGTGAAGCAGACGGGAGATGTGCTCAAAAACTCTCCGAACATGGAGTACAATGATGCGCTTTCCATGCTTTTAAAACTGACCGAAGCAGATCCGGATTCTCAGGATATTTACATTGCCTATGGCGATGACAATAAGTTCTTAGATGGTTCCGGATGGACACCGGATGCGGATTTCGTGTTTACCGATCGTCCGTGGTATATCGGGGCGATGGATAAAAAAGGCGAGATATTTACTTCTGAGCCTTATGTGGATGCTTCGACAGGAAAGACCTGTCTTGCATGTGCTGTCATGATTCGTGATAAAGTCGTTCTGAGTAGTGATATCAATTTTGATAAGGTTGCCGAAAAGCTGGGTACATTCCAGTCGAGCTCAGATGAGGCAAGTTTCTACATCGTAAATAAAGAGACAAAGGATATCCTTGTGGCAAGTGCCGGAGATATCACCGGTCAGAAGGTCGGAGAGTGCCAGGATCCGATCATGGTCGGTCTTAACACTGTATTTGATCAGCTGAATACTGAGAACTCCATCATTGCGGAAAAGGTTCAGACAGCATCTACGGACAACGGAAAAATGATGTATGCCGCTACCGATATCGAGGGTACGTCATGGGTTGTTGTTTCGGCTGTTCCGAGATCGTTTATGACTGACAGTATAGTTAAGAGCTTTATCATAACGATCGTTGTCGCAGTAGTTCTTCTTCTGATCATCGCAGTTATCCTGTTTATAACTATATCGAGAATGATGAAGCCTGTTGCGACTGTTACCGAGAGAGTAACCGATATCAGTGACGGTGATTTTACTGTAAATATCGTTCCGAAGGGAAATAATGAGATCACAACTCTTAGTGAGAAGATGAACACATACATTGAGGGAATGCGCAACACACTTTCCGAGATGACGGATGTGTCTGATTCCATGGGTGATAGTGCCGGTAAGTGCTTCGAGATATCTCAGAACCTGAAGGATGCTAACCACAGTCAGGCAGAGTCGGTTGAAAAGCTGAATGAGACCCTGAGCATAATGAATAAGTCAATAGATGAGGTCGCAAACTCAGCTACAGACTTGGCGGCTACTTCGGGAGACCTGATGCAGAGTGCCGAGGATGTGAAGGGACTCTGTGATACCATGCTTGAGTCGTCGACATCAGGAAGAGAAGAGATGTCACGTGTTACCAACAGCGTAAGCGTACTTGAAAGAAATATTGATGAGCTCGCTCAGATCATCCGTGAGGCAGCTAAGTCAATCGAAGAGATCACGGGTATCACCGATACCATCAACGCTATCTCCGAGCAGACAAACCTGCTGTCACTGAATGCTTCTATCGAGGCGGCTAGAGCCGGAGAACAGGGCAAGGGCTTTGCAGTCGTTGCTTCTGAGGTCGGAGTTTTGGCACAGCAGTCCACACAGGCGACCGAGACGATCCGTCAGTTGATCATGGGAATCACGAAAAATATCGAGGATATCAATTCAAATGCTGAGACATGCGTAAAAGATATGGATGCCTGTGTTGAGGGCGTCAAGCTTGCAAACACTTCATTTGATCAGATCCATGAGGATGTAGATAAGGCAGCAAAGGGTATAGCAGATATCACAGACGGTATCGGAAGGATCAATGATGTTGCTTCTGCAAACGCTGCTTCTACCGAGGAGCAGGCTTCATCTATCGGAGAGGTCCTCGGACTTTCTGATGAGATTGTAGGCGAGAGCAATAAGCTCCGTGAGCAGACAGAGAGCATTACAAGCATTTCAGAGGATCTGAACAGATACTCATTTACAATTCGCGACAATCTGTCCAAGTATGAGTTGTGATTTTTTTGAAACTATGTAAACCAAGCAGGAGGATATGACGAAATGGCTTCAGAAAAAGAAGAATTCGTCACGAAGCTATATGTGCCGACAGGCGAGCCTATCCGAAAGAACGGGCATGTGACCATATACAGAGTACGTTGTATGAAGGAGCCCGGAAAGCCGGAGGCTTTGCTAAAGCTGTATCACAATAAGAATTGCGCAAAGGTCTATGAGCGACTGAGACAGCTTAATTATACCGAGTGGCCGAGAGTTCATGATGTGAAGTTTTTTGATGGAAACACCCTTGTTGTAGAGGATTATCTAAAGGGTGCGACTATGCAGGAGATCATGGACGGAAAGCGCGCTCAAAAGTCCAAGTATACTGAGGCTGAGGCACAAAAGATAATGGAAAGGATAGCCGAGGCAGTAAAGGTCATAAACGAGATCCAGCCTCCGCTGTCACACGGAAATCTGAAAAAAAGCAATATTTTTATCACAAGCGGCGGGCATGTAAAGTTCCTTGATTTCGAGCCCGCCGACCCGAAGAAGCCGAGGTTTAATCTGTTTGAGTTTCTGGGAAGACTGTTCCACGAGCTTTTGACGGGTAAGGAGCCAAAGGGAAGGGTAGTATCCTATGAAGGACGCTATAAAAAGGTCATAGAAAAATGCCTTGAACCGAACCCTGATCATCAGTACACCGATATCAAGGAAATGAATGATGATATCGAGGAAGCAAAGGAAATGGAGTTTGAGGAGCCGGAGGATGTGATAACGCTCGGTATCCCGTATGTTTTGACTTTGCCGTTCCAGGGTACGATACTTGCGGCTGAGTGGATTCTGTTCTCGTTTTTTTTCCAAAAGGACAATATGACAAATGCCGCATTGTTCGGAGCAACCTTTGTTATTCATCTGCTGCTGTTTATATGGCGGCGGTGGAAGTTTATACATGATGCGGATGTGAGTCTGGATCATTCGAAGATCATCGTTCCGGCGCTGGTCTTCGTAGCCATTTTGGCTGTGATATATGTTGGAGTCGGACGATTTATCGTGCCGATTACATGATCGTTTTATTGGTGCGTAGCTAAGAGTATATCTGCTTCCGCTCGGAGACGGCCAAGTCTGTCAAGTCTCCTCGCGGGGCGCAGATATACATCTTAGCGAGAACGAATGGTAAGACAGATAAGTAATCGGCGGTATAAATAGTTGATACGAACATATATCATAAGCAGTTCCGACGAATAAACTACGAACTCGAGTAGACTTGGCGAACGAAGTTCGGCCGTCTACGAGAGGAGTACGTTTTTCGGAGGAACGGAAATTGGAGGAAAATAGGAGTTGAAAGATAAACTTGACAGTATTGTAAGTCAGGCGCTGTCGCAGATCAATTCTAGCGACGGACTTGACAAGCTTAACGATATCAAGACGGCTTTTTTGGGCAAAAAAGGTGAGCTCACTGCCGTTCTCAAAGGAATGAAAGACGTCGCACCTGAGGACAGACCGAAGGTAGGCCAGATGGTGAACGACGCACGCACAAAGATCGAAGAGGTGCTGGAGGAGAAAAAGACAGCATTTGAGCGCGCGATGCGTGCCGAAAAAATGAAAAAAGAAGTGATAGATGTCACACTTCCGGGAAGACAGCTTGAGAGAGGACATCGTCATCCGAACACGATCGCGCTTGAGGAAGTTGAGCGCATTTTTGTCGGTATGGGGTATGAAGTGGTAAGTGGTCCGGAGATCGAGTATGACTACTACAACTTTGAAGCGTTAAACATCCCCGAAGGACATCCGGCAAAGGATGAACAGGATACATTCTATATCAATGACAAGATACTTCTTCGTACCCAGACATCCTCTGTGCAGGTTCATATGATGGAGGAAGGAAGACTTCCGATCCGTATGATCTCACCGGGAAGGGTGTTCAGAAGTGACGATGTGGATGCGACACACAGTCCTTCCTTCCACCAGATCGAAGGAATGGTCATAGATAAAAATATCACGTTTGCAGACCTTAAGGGAACGCTTGAGCTTTTTGCAAGAAAGCTTTTCGGAAAGGATACAAAGGTTAAGTTCAGACCGCATCATTTCCCGTTTACCGAGCCGTCTGCAGAGATGGACGTATCGTGCTTTAAGTGCGGCGGTAAAGGTTGCCGTTTCTGCAAGGGAGAGGGTTGGATCGAGATCCTCGGTTGCGGAATGGTTCACCCGCACGTGTTTGAGATGAGCGGGATCGATCCGAACGAGTACACCGGATTTGCTTTCGGTGTCGGCCTCGAAAGGATCGCGCTGCTCAAGTATGAGATTGACGACATGCGTCTTCTCTACGAAAACGATGTGAGATTTTTGGAGCAATTTTAGCGATAAGGCGCGAGTCTGTCCGAAGGATGTGTGCAGCGCATGCTTGCATGCAGATGAACACATCCAAGGGCAGATGAACCCAACGGAAAACGAGGATGCGAAGCATCCGAGTCTTCTGTTGGACTCGCGCCGTAGATATAGGAGGAATTATGAATACACCATTATCATGGATCAAAGCATACGTGCCGGATTTGGACTGCACCGAGCAGGAATACATGGACGCCATGACGATGTCCGGTACCAAGGTCGAGGGCTTCGAAAAATTCGACGCTGACCTTGACAAGATCATAGTAGGAAAAATACAAAAGATAGAAAAACATCCGGATGCAGATAAACTTGTCGTCTGCCAGGTACAGATCGATGAAGCCGGTCAGACCGTACAGATCGTAACAGGCGCTCCGAACGTAAAGGAGGGACAGAAGGTCCCTGTAGTTCTCGACGGAGGAAGAGTTGCCGGAGGACACGACGGATCAAAGACACCCGGCGGAATCAAGATTAAAAAGGGTAAGCTCAGAGGTATCGAAAGCTTCGGTATGATGTGCTCTATCGAGGAACTTGGTTCATCGAAGGAGTTTTATCCCGATGCAGCTGAGGACGGTATCTACATCCTTTCGGACAATGACACTTATAAGGATGCTCCGGTCGGAGCTGACGCTATCGAGGTGCTCGGACTTCACGATGCAAACTTCGAGTATGAGGTTACTTCAAACCGTGTTGACTGCTTCGGAGTGATCGGTATAGCAAGAGAGGTGGCTGCAACATTTGATAAGGATTTTGTACCACCTGAGGTGGTATCCTCAGATAGCGGAAGCGTACAGGGTGAGAAGGCGAGCGATTACATTGACGTCGAGATTCAGGCGCCGGAGCTTTGCTCGAGATACATCGGAAGAGTCGTAAAAAACATCCGTCTTAAGCCATCACCGGAGTGGATGCAAAGACGTCTGGCATCGGCAGGTATACGTCCGATTAACAATATCGTAGACATCACAAACTATGTGATGGAGGAGTTCGGTCAGCCGATGCACGCATTTGATTATGACACACTTGCAGGTCATAAGATAATCGTGCGTCGCGCATCAGACGGTGAGAAGTTTGTAACTCTTGACGGACAGGAGAGAGAACTTGATCATGATACTCTTATGATCTGCGATGCCGAAAAGAGTGTAGCTATCGGAGGTATCATGGGTGGTGAAAACTCCATGATCACCGATGATGTAAAGACGATGCTTTTTGAGGCGGCATGCTTTAACGGTGTGAATATCCGTCGTTCCGGAAAAAAACTCGGAATGCGTACCGATGCGCAGGCCAAGTTTGAAAAGGGACTTGACCCGAACACCGCACTTGAGGCTATCAACCGTGCGTGTGCACTTATCGAGGAGCTTGATGCGGGAGATGTGGTTCCGGGAGTTGTGGATCAGTATCCGGTTAAAAAAGAGCCGATAGACGTTGCTTATGATGTGGACAAGATCAATGCCCTGATAGGCTTTGACCTTTCAGAGGATCAGATGTGTGCTTACTGGGAAAAGGTTGATCTGATCCCGGATAAGGCTAAAAAGACAGTTCATGTTCCTACATGGCGTCAGGATATCCTGTGCATCGCGGATCTCGCTGAGGAGGTTGCGCGCTTCTACGGATATGACAAGATTCCGACGACGCTTCCGAAAGGCGAGACTACGATGGGAGGTATCTCACCGCTTCGTCTGGCTTTGGCTTCCATGCGTCGTACCATAGAAAAATACGGTTTCTCGGAGTCGATGACTTTTTCCTTCGAGTCACCGAAGGTGTTTGATAAGCTTTTGATCCCACAGGGGGATAAGCTTCGTCAGGTTATCGAGATCTCCAATCCGCTTGGAGTGGATTATTCCGTAATGAGGACACTTCCTTTGAACGGTATGCTCGAAAGCCTTTCGACCAACTATAATCACAGAAATAAAGACGTCCGTCTTTATGAGATTGCAAAGACATATATTCCGGAGTCGTTGCCTTTAGAGACACTTCCCGATGAGAGAGAGTATCTGACGCTCGGAATGTACGGTTCGGGAGATTTTTATGACCTTAAAGGATGCATAGAGGAGCTCTATGTACTTGGAATAAAGGATATTGTTACCTATATGCCTAACCCCGATGCCTATCCGTACCTTCATCCGGGACGTCATGCACAGATAATGATCAAGGATGAGGTGATCGGATATATCGGTCAGATCCACCCGGAGGTATGTGACAACTATGACATCAAGACAGATGTATATGTGGCTGTCATCGACCTGAAGAACTTTGCAAAGAACATCCGTGAGGAGATCAAATATCAGGGGCTTGCGAGATTCCCGGCAGTGACGCGTGATATTTCTCTTGTGATGAAAAAGACTGTTCTTGCGGGACAGATCGAGGAGATCATCAGAAACAACGGCGGAAGCATCCTTGAGAGCTTTAAGCTTTTTGATGTGTATGAGGGTGAGAATGTCGGACCGGATGAGAAATCGCTCGCGTATTCGATTCGCTTCCGTGCGAAGGATCGCACACTTGAGGATAAGGATGTCACGGATGTGATGAACAAGATCCTTAAAAAGCTTGAGGAGAAGGATATAGTTCTCAGAAGCTGATCCGGTAAAAATGATAAAAAGCCGTTAATAAATGACGGTGTTCATATGGAGTTATAATGAGCAGGAGACGAAGCAAACGGAAGATTCAGTTTTCCGACCGCAGCCATCCGAAAGCCGGTATCATATCGGCCGTGATGGGTGCGGTGGCTTTGGTTCTCCTGCTTGTTTTATTTCTGATCTCCGGAGCTGATAGAGGGCTTAGCGGTGGATGGATCGGTGTCGCGGGTATGTGGACGCTGATCCTTTCGATTGTCGGATTTGTTCTGGCTGCGAAGAGCTACAGGATGGAGGATATCTACAAGATCACGCCGATGCTTGGATCGATCTTTAACGGTATCGTCGTGGTGGCGATGATGCTTCTTTACGTCGCCGGTGCCGTCTAAAATCAATACTGAGGGATTGTCGCTTATCTGTATTCTTCCGCTCGTAGACAGATCAGCGATCGAGTCTACTCGCGGTGCGAATACAGATAAGCTTACAGAACTCCCGGATGGATAAGTGATGTGTCATACTTGTGGATGGATAATGATAAGCTTTCATGGCTCGTATATAGATTGGCTATATGTGTAAAGAAAAGCTTACTGGTTTTCATGGAGGGATTGATGTTACCCGGGGTTTATGGAGCGAAAAAGAAGGATGGGACGAGTTACTACAGGGCGTCTATCACTTATAAAAACAAGCATATAAGTCTGGGAAGCTATGAGCATGAAAAAGACGCACATTTGGCGTATCTTGAGGCCGGAGAGATCACCTCAGAATCTGAGATCGATATCGATAGATATAACTCTAAAAGTATGCTTGATTTTAAAAAATGGGTAGTACTTATCAATTATCGTGATAACGATATGTATGTTAAAACTCCGATCTATCTCAAGGAGAAATTTTTTTATTATTATTTTGCACCGGAGGATTATCTGATCTTCGATTCGGATGATCTTTTTTACTACTCGACGCACAGCATTATGCGTCGCGGTGGGCATCTTTTTGTAGCTGATTTTGGAATGCAGGTTAATATATTATCCCGTTACGGGATTAAAAACTTCGCCGTACCGGGACGTGATTATCAGTTTCTAAACGGTAACCCTACAGACTTCAGATCGGCAAATCTGATGATAATCAATTCGTTTCACGGGGTGCAAAAAAAAGAGTCCGGAGTGAAGATTTTTTATGAGACAAAGATACATGTAAACGGTGATATTTTAGTGGGAAGATATCGTACTCAGACAGAGGCGGCCATCGCATACAATAAGGCTGCTGATACACTCAGAGAGCTGGGATTCAATAAAAACTTTCCCAAAAATTATATAGAAGAATATGACACCGAGAGTTATTTAAGAGAGTATAAAAAAACAAAAATAGCAGTAAAGCGATTGCTTAAAGCGGTAGAAAAAACCGAAGCCTAAAAGCGGCTGTGGACGGAGGAAACGATGGATTTTAGACCTTGTATAGATATTCATGACGGAAGAGTTAAGCAGCTTGTGGGAGGATCACTTACTGACGAGGGGGCAAAGGAAAACTTTGTTTCTGAAAAGGATGCATTTTTCTACGCAGATATGTATCGCAGAAACAATCTTTTCGGTGGTCACATTATCCTGCTTGACAAATCCGGCACCGAAGCGTATGATAAAGACCTTGAACAGGCACGTGCGGCATTGGCTGCATGGCCCGGTGCACTCCAGATCGGAGGCGGGGTCAATCCCGAAAATGCAGAAGAGTTTTTGGATATGGGAGCTTCGCATGTCATCGTGACCTCCTTTGTGTTTAGAGACGGAAAGATACGATATGATAATCTCGATGAAATGAAATATGTCGTGGGACGAAAGCATCTTGTTTTGGATCTTTCGGTACGATTAAAGGATGACAGGTATTATATCGTTACGGATCGCTGGCAGAGGTTTACCGATGAAGAGCTTACTCCGGAGCTTTTGACTTCGTTATCATATCATTGTGATGAGTTTTTGATTCACGCTGTAAATGTAGAAGGAACCGGTACCGGGATAGATGAGGAGCTGATTGGGATACTTGCAAGATCACAAGGAAATCCCATAACCTATGCAGGTGGTGTTTCGAGTTTTGAAGATATAGAAACGATCCGTGATTTAGGTGCCGGGAAGATTCATTTTACCATAGGAAGTAAGCTTGATCTGTTCGGCGGAGACCTGTCTTTTGAAGAAATAGTAGATTATTCAAGATCATAAAGAGGAGGATTTAAGATATGGAGATCATGTATAGCAGCACAAGAGGAGGCGGCGCAAAGGTATCTGCGTCACAGGCTATATTAAAAGGACTTGCAGATGACGGAGGCCTTTTTGTGCCTGATAGGATGCCTAAGTTTGAGGTTCCTTTGGAAAACTTAAAGGATATGAGCTATCAGGAAACCGCATATGAGGTAATGAAGCTCTTTTTGACAGATTTTACTGAGGAAGAGCTTAAGGCATGCATCCGCGGTGCTTATGATGACAAGTTTGATACCGATGTGATCGCGCCTTTGGTTAAAAAACAGGACGCATTCTATCTTGAGCTTTTTCACGGAAAGACTATTGCATTCAAGGATATGGCTTTGTCGATCCTGCCTTATCTGATGACTACCGCAGCGAAGAAAAACGGCGTAAAAAATGAGATAGTAATACTTACCGCAACCTCGGGAGATACCGGAAAAGCGGCTTTGGCAGGCTTTGCCGATGTGCCGGGGACATCGATAATCGTATTCTATCCGAAGGACGGAGTAAGTCCTATCCAGGAAAAACAGATGGTTACCGAGACGGGTAAAAATACCATGGTTGTCGGAGTGAACGGAAACTTTGACGACTGCCAGACAGGTGTAAAAAAGATCTTTAATGATTCAAAGCTTGAGAAAGAAATGGCGGATAAGGGCTATCAGTTCTCGTCAGCAAACTCCATAAATATCGGTCGACTTGTACCTCAGATCGTGTATTATGTATACGCTTACGGACAGCTAATAAAGCAGGGCGAGATCAATCCGAAGGATACGATGGATGTAGTTGTTCCGACAGGAAACTTCGGCAACATCCTTGCCGCATACTACGCAAAGCAGATCGGACTTCCTATCGGAAAGCTTGTATGCGCATCGAATGAGAACAAGGTGCTGTTTGATTTCTTTGGTTCGGGTACATATGACAGAAAAAGAGATTTTATCCTGACAAGTTCGCCGTCAATGGATATTCTTATCTCCAGTAACCTGGAGCGTTTGATCTACAAGATAGCCGGAAATGATGCTTCAAAAACTTCGGATCTTATGAAACAGCTTGCCGGAGACGGAGAGTACACTATCACGGATGATATGAAAGCCGAGCTTTCATCTTTTGTCGGAGGATTTGCGTCGGAAGAAGAGACTGCAAAGGAAATATCCGATGTATATAAGAAAACAGGATATGTAATCGATCCTCATACAGCAGTGGCATCGTATGTATGCAAGGATAAAGCGAATGCTACGCAGGTCAAGACTGTCATCGCATCCACCGCAAGTCCTTATAAGTTCACAAGAAGTGTGATGATGGCGATCGATGCAGACAAGTATAAGGATATGGGTGACTTTGAGCTTGTAGATGAACTGAATAAGCTCTCCGGAGTCACTATCCCTCAGGCAGTCGAGAGCATCCGTACGGCTCCCGTGCTTCATGATACCGTGTGTGAGATCGAGGAGATGTCGGAGGTAGTTGAAAAAAGGCTCGGACTGAGATGATGATCGATCCGATTCACAAAATAATCGAAAAAAATATTAACATTTTTCAAATTTTTTGAATTTCATAAAAATAACGAAAAACAGGGCGTTTGCGGCATGCGCAGACGTCCTGTTTTTGCGTAAAATAACATAAAGATCAAAAAAATGCTTGCAATTTTTCTTAAATATGTTACAATATGTTACATAAATGTTACGGATGATACGGAACAATATCAGGAGAGATTAGGTTATGAGTTTTAAAAGATGCATTTCATTTGTTCTTGCTATGGCAGTTCTTGGCAGTATTGTCATGGTAGCGCCGGCTAAGGCAGCACAGACTAAAGCGAACAAAAAGGTTCTTGCAGGCTGTGTTATCAGTGGAGCTACAGCTGCAGCAGCAAAGGCTGATGAAGGCGTATCGGCTGAGGATACCGTTGTGACTATCGAGGATGATGATGTGCCGATGGCTTCAGCAGAGAAGCTTCTCGCAGATCAGAAGAAGGCCGATGAGAAGGAAGCAAAGAAGGAAAAAGAAATCGCCGAGGAGATAAGAAAGTCTGAGAAGAACTACAAAAAGGCACTTCGTTATCTTGCGGCTATCATATACTGTGAAGCAGGCGGACAGTGCTATGCAGGTCGTCTTGCCGTAGGCGCGGTTGTTATGAACCGAGTTGAGTCGGATGGCTATCCGAACACGATCCATGGCGTATTGTGGCAGCCATATCAGTTCGGACCGATCCGTCAGGGGAAGATGGCAAGAGAGCTTAAGTACTATGATAAAGGTCTTTACAAGTATCCTGAGAGAAAGGGTAGCTTGAAGGCAGCTAAGGATATCCTGGCAGGTATCTACACCGTTAAGTATAACGGAAAGGTTATAGATCTTAAGAAGTACACCAACTTCAACGGTCACCTTTCAAATGCGAAGATCAGGATCTCCGGACACGATTTTGCTTAATTGGTTAAAGTTTACATGAGTAAAGCAACAGACATATTCCAACCACGTATGGATATATGTCTGTTTTTTTATGTATGTGTGAATTCAAGATAAAACAATGCTTGAAAACGCAGAGCCGTTATGATATAGTATAGATTATCGCGAGGGGAGATCCCCTTTTGAACGGAGGACGAAAATGAGCGAAGAGAACAAGACTGAAGCTACGGAAAAAACAGAGGTTGTTTCGAGAAACTTTATAGAGAACGAGATCGATAAGGATCTGGCTGAGGGAGTATATGATCATGTTGTGACCAGATTCCCTCCCGAGCCGAACGGATATCTCCATATCGGACATGCCAAGTCTATCGTATTGAACGAAGGTCTGGCGAAGGAGTATGACGGTGTATTTAATCTGAGATTTGACGATACCAATCCGAGCAAGGAGGATACCTCCTTCGTAGAGAGTATCCGCGCGGACGTAGAGTGGCTGTGCGGTGAGAAGCCGCCGGTTTACTTTGCCTCAAACTACTTTGATCAGATGTACGAGTGCGCGGTAAAGCTTATTAAAAAAGGTCTGGCATATGTCTGTGACCTTACTGCGGATGAGATCCGTGAGTACAGGGGAACACTTACCGAGCCGGGGAAGGAAAGTCCTTACAGAAACAGGAGCGTTGAGGAGAATTTAAAGCTTTTTGAAGAGATGAAAAACGGCGTGTATGCCGATGGTGAAAAAGTGCTTCGAGCAAAGATAGATATGTCTTCGCCAAATATCAATATGCGCGATCCGATCATCTATCGTGTTGCACATATGCATCATCACAACACCGGTGATAAGTGGTGCATCTATCCGATGTATGATTTTGCTCATCCGATCGAGGATGCAGTGGAGGGTGTGACACACAGTATCTGTACACTCGAGTTTGAGGATCACAGACCGCTTTATGACTGGGTTGTAAGAGAGTGCGAGTTTGAGAACCCTCCCCGTCAGATAGAGTTTGCTAAAATGTATCTGACAAATGTTGTCACAGGAAAGCGTTATATTAAAAAGCTTGTAGAGGACGGCATTGTTGAAGGATGGGATGACCCAAGACTAGTGACCATCACAGCGCTCAGAAGAAGAGGATATACAGCGGCTTCTATCAGAAAGTTTATGGAGCTTTCGGGAGTTTCAAAGGCTAATTCTTCATCTGATTTTGCGATGCTTGAGTACTGCATCCGAGAGGATCTGAAGATGAGCGAGAGCCGTATGATGGCTATACTTGATCCCATCAAGGTGATAATTGATAACTACCCCGAGGGTGAGATAGAGTATCTTGATGTGCCAAACAACCAGGAGAATCCTGAACTTGGAAGCAGAAAGGTACCGTTTGGAAGAGAGCTCTATATCGAGAGGGGAGACTTTATGATCGAGCCTCCGAGAAAGTATTTCAGACTCTATCCGGGCAACGAGGTAAGACTTATGAGTGCTTACTTTGTGACCTGTGTTGATTATAAGACAGATTCCGAGGGAAATGTTACAGAGGTACATGTGACCTATGATCCTGCTACAAAGAGCGGATCCGGATTTACGGAGAGAAAGGTAAAGGGCACCATACACTGGGTAGAGGCTACCATGTGTAAGCGCGCCGAGATCAGACTCTATGAAAATATAGTCGATGAGGAGAAGGGTGTATACAATGAGGACGGTACGGTAAATGTAAATCCGAACTCACTTACTATCCTTAAAGACAGACCGATAGAGCCTGCTCTTGCCCAGGCTAAGCCGGGAGATAAGTTCCAGTTTATGAGAACGGGATTTTTCTGCATGGATACAAAGGATACAACGCCCGATAATCCGGTGTTTAACCGTATCGTATCGCTCAAGAGCTCATACAGACCCGACAAACAGTGATGAGCTTTTGTTTCGGTTCATTTTTACCGAAACAACCCTTGCAAAAGGGCGATAAGTATAGTATAATATATATTTGCGAGGCTTACGGGAGCCTGCGTTGGATTTAAAGAAAATATATGGTCATAAATGATCGTTTAATAGGAGGGTACACATGGCAAATTTATTCGCTGGACTTGAGAATCTCGGATTGGACGGACTGAACTCCGAAGATGTTTTCAAGGAGGAAAAAAAGGAAGAGGAAAAAAAGGCGGCTGCAGATCATGAGCTGACCGAGGAGGAAAAAGAAGCCCGTGAGGAGGACTTCATTTTTGATAAAAGTTATAAGTGTCCTGTTTGTGATCACGAGTTCACCAGCAAGATGGTTCGTACCGGTAAAGTCAGACTTATCGGAGCGGATGATGACCTCAGACCGATCTATCAGGATGTGGATTCTCTTAAGTATGATGCGGTGCTTTGTCCAAAATGCGGATATGCTGCATTGAACAGATACTTTAATTTCGTAATGAGTGCTCAGGCTAAAGCTATCAAGGATAATATTTCCGCGAACTTCACATACAATGGCGACGAGGGGAAAATCTATAACTACGATGATGCTATGCTTCGTCACAAGATGGCACTTGCCTGCACAGTCGTTAAAAAGGGCAAGAGTTCAGAGAAGGCATATACATGTCTTAAGCTCGGATGGCTTTGCAGAGGAAAGCGTGAGCTTTTGATGAAGGGTGATGATTCTCTCAAGGAGGAGATCGCTTCACTGGCTGAGGAAGAGAAGGAGTGTCTTGAGAACGCCTTTGCCGGATTTAAGGATGCTTTCAGCAAGGAAGATTTCCCGATGTGCGGTATGGATCAGCACACCATGATGTTCCTTTTGGCGGAGCTTGCATACAGGACAGGACATCCTGAGGATGCGAAGTTCTACTGCTCAAAGGTGCTCACTGCAAGAGATGCCAACCAAAGGATCAAAAACAAGGCCATAGATCTGAAAGAGAAGCTTCAGAGCAAGGGTTGATCCTTTTTTACAAATAATAGGAGAAGGGCAATGCGAGGGAGTAAAAAGATTTCAGCCATAGGTATTATTGCGGCTTTGTGCCTGTTTTGTGCCTTTGGGGGAGATGCATTTGCCTTCTCTACGGGACGCGACCTGACTCAGTATGTCGGTGAGGACACGTTGGCAAAGGATCTGATCGTATCGGGAAGGATATCCTATACGGACGGAAGACCTGCGGCCGGTCAGCGCGTCAGACTCGAAAAGAAAATACAATACCATCCGGATTTTGATAAAACGGAGACCGCCTGGATCACCTATGATGAGGTGATGACCGATAAAAATGGCGAGTACAGCATCCCGGCGGCGGGCTATCGTATCTACAGATTGGCCTCCGGCGGAAAGCTGGGTCCGCACTCTGATCCTGTATGGTTAAACGGAGAGAGTGCTACGATCAACCTGACCGTGGCATTTTGTTCGTTACAGGGAATCCTTAAAAACGAAAGTGGGATGAGTGTACCTGAGATGCAGGTCACATTGAAGCGTGACGAGGATTCGGAAACGGTGATGCCTGATACACAGGGTGTGTTTACCTATGCTGATATGGCACCCGGAACCTATCAGGTTTATGTAGGCAAGACCGGTCAGTATTTGCAGGACCTGACGATGACAGGTGACGATTTTGTCCTATTGACGGTAAACGATGATATGGCTCTGATAGAGACCTATCAGGATGGTGTGATAGAAGAGACAATGGATTCGGGAGAGATAGGAACTGAACTTGATCTGCCGGGAAGCCTTCTTCCGACACCCAAGCCGAAGGATGACCCTGCGATCAATCCGAACTTCAACGGAAACAGACTTTTTAAGGGTAAGACTATATATACGGACTATGCGTATTCGCTTACGGATTACGCTATGCTTCAGTATAAAAATGTACCGAGAGTGTCCTATGAGAAGTATCTTTCTCTCGTCGATCCGGCGAAGGATACAACAAAGAACATGAAGTTCTTGCGTGTGGATGAGTATCGTCCTGTAAATGAAAAAGAGTTTACTAAGCTTTATCAGTCGATGATCGAGTCCTATTGCCGGGCTACCGGAAGAAAGCCTCAGGAGAGCGTTCTGTACGGTAAGGCTGACGTAATACTGTCGTCGGCCAAGAAATACAAGATAGATCCGGTGTTTTTGACTACACAGACCTTCCATGAGTCGGCTTACGGTACTTCGCATCTTGCTTCGGGAGTGAGGATTTCGAGAGTCGCACTTCCGGGATATCCCAGAGATAACCACGGTAAGTTTGTTGTCAAGGGACTTGATAAGCCTGCAACTGTATATAACCTGTATGGTATCAAGGCCTACGATGCGGATCCTTTGGTTGGAGGAACATCCTATGCATACTATAACGGATGGACTACTCCTGCTAAGGCGATCAGGGGAGCAGCGCAGTATTTGGCTTCTAACTACATTCACGGTGACTACATGCAAAACACCCCATTCAAGATCCGTTACAGCTTCAGAGAGCGTATATGGCATCAGTATGCGACCGGTCCGACTTATGCAGAGGACCTGGCACGTTATATGATAACAATGGCGGGAGTGTACAGTGTGAATGCAAAGTTTACATATGATCTGCCGAGATACAAATAAAACTGAATAAAAAAAATAGCGGGTTGCCCGCTATTTTTATTTGTCTTTTTTTCCAAAACGTTTCTGGTATGAAGGACTTTCAAAGAAGTTATCGATCGATCTGACCAAAAGTCTGGGTGACATCGATTTGAGCAGATAGCTTTCCACGTTTAGCTTGGCTGCCTTCATAACGTGTTCCTTGTCGCTTTTTGAGGTCAGGAACATGATAGGTATATCTTTTATCGTAGGCTCGCTTCTGAGCATCTCCAGGACCTGCATACCGTCTACAATGGGCATCTCCACATCAAGCAGTATCAGATCGACTCTATCCTTTACCAGGAAGGTGATAGCACTCATTCCGGAATTGCACATATATACATCGTAGCGCTGAAGCAAAGACTTCTGGAGCGAGTGAAGAGAAGCAGGAGTATCATCTACGATAAGTATTCGTTTCTTTGCAGCTTCGCCTTCCTCATCGGCGATTATCCTGTTCATATCGGATACAAGCTGCTGAACATTGATCGGTCGCGGATAGGTCTTTGTGATGATATCCTGTGGGATAAACTGATAGATGTCCTGCAATTCATCATCGTGGCCGATGATAAGGAAACGAGGATTGTTCATCAGAACGTTTTCTTTGACGAAAGCGTATTGGTCACGGAACTCTTTTCCTACATTCGATTCATCCAGGTACAGAATCCAAAAGGGCTGGAGAACACCGGCTCTGCGGATCTCATCCTCGACCATAGGCACGCGTTTGGTCTCAAAGCCTTCATGTTCCAGACCGTTTGCGATCGCGTTGTACATAAAGCTTTTAGTGTTTCCTATCAGAAGTACGTCTTTATTCATATCGTTCCTCCGTAAATGAGTGAGGCTATGTTAAGTAATGATCTTGTTATACGTCAGGGTGTTCATCAAACCAGGCAAGGACCGAATCACGATCCACATTCCTGATCATCTTATATATTATATCATATTTTGACTGTTGTTCACAAGATAAATTATAATTTTTTAGCATTTTTAATACTTCTTCGGCGTTTCCGAAGTCAAATGAATCCACAAGTTCCTTGGCGGATCTCATTGCATCGGCGAACATCTCATCCGGAAGATCACCGTCAGATGAATCAGATTCTTCGGATTTGCTCATAAACTCCGAATATGGCTTCAGTTTTTGACCGTAGCTTTCATACAGATCCAAAAGAGCATCGGTTTTTTCGTTTATAGCGGTCTCGTTTTCCGCATCGCCACATTGTTCGAGGTAGTAAGCGTCCTCTCCGAGTTGTTTGGCACCGATAAGCCTTGCGGTAGATTTTAAAGCGTGGACCTGTACCGTATAATTACGATAGTCTTTGTCGCGCCAGTATCGTTCGATCTCGGCAGGCTTGGTTTCGAGTGACTGAATAAAGTCGCTGATCGCCTCGGAAAGTGTTTCGTCATCTATGCAATTCTCGATAGCGGATGCATAGTCGATTCCTTCGAGGTTTTTAAGAATGGAATGTAGTTCATTATCCTTGTCATTTTTCGTCTTCTCGTTATTGACCGAAGCAGAAGAGCCAGGTTCATATTCGGATTCCTCCGTGTCGGATTCTTTTTCATCATAATCGTTGTCCGATGCGTTCCTAAGCTCGACAAGCTCCTTTGGAAGATATTCGATGAGGAGATTCTCAAGCTCGGTACTGTCAATCGGTTTTGACAGATAATCCGTAAAGCCGGCATTGATATAAAGTTCTCTTGCCCCGGCTATGGCATTTGCGGTAAGAGCGATATATGGGATGTTTCTGTTCGGATTATTGTTAAGCTCTTTTATATTGATAAGAGTTTCTATACCGTCCATTTTTGGCATGCGGTGATCCAAAAATACCATGTCATAGGTATTTTTCTTTATCATCTCGATGGCGGTCTTTCCGCTCAATGCTGCATCAATCTGAATCTCAGTCTTTTTAAGGAGTCCCTTAAAGACAGTAAGGTTGACCTGCATATCGTCGACGATAAGAAGACGAGCTGCCGGTGCACGGAGCTTTTCATGATACTTTCTTTGGGCAATGATAGATTTTTCATACATTGCGTTGTAGTCACCCAAAGGCGCCCAGTTGATGACACCCTGATGAACACCGAACGAGAAATCGGAGCCTTTGCCGTAGATGGAGTGAACTTCCAGGTTTGTACCCATCAGGGCGAGAAGTCTGTTGACTATATTCATGCCAAGGCCGGTTCCCTCGATGTTTCTGTTTTTCTTCTCTTCGAAACGAGAGAATCGGTCGAAGAGGTGTGCAAGATCATCTTCCTTCATTCCTATACCGGTGTCGATGACCTGGAACTTGAGAATGATGCTTCCGCGGTTGACCACATCAAAGCCGACATTCATGGTGATCGAGCCGCTTTCCGTATACTTCACTGCGTTTGTGAGCAGGTTTAATACACATTGTTTTATACGGATCTCATCTCCGAAGAGCATGTGCGGAAGCTCCTCGTCGACATTGACAAAGAAATTGAGGTTTTTCTCGCGTACTCTGGATGAGATCATATTTGCAAGATCACTGATGCTTGAAGCCAGGTCGTATTCGACAGGAATGATCTTGAGTCGGTCCGCATCGAGTCGCGAACTGTCCAAAAGGTCGTTGACCAGGGACAAAAGCGTGCGACTCGAATCTTTTATTTCGAGAGCATATCGCTCGATCTGCTTGTTTTCGGATTCGCGTATGATGATCTCGTTCATACCCATGATCGCGTTGATGGGAGTGCGGATCTCATGAGATACCGTTGATAAAAATGAGGTCTGAGCATCATTTGCATTTTTAGCTTCCATCAACTTGTCAAATACGAGAACACTTTTGCTGAGATCACGACGCAGAAAGATCGTGTGGATGATCACGTACGTGATCAGAACAAGTGTGAGTATAGCGATAAACATAAGCAACAATTCCTGTTCGGAACCGGTGTTGGTCTTTTCTGAAATCTTTATTCGGTCGCTTATTGACAAAAGATGATCAAAGAGGAGCCTGTTGTTATTGTGTATCGATATGAACTCTTTATCAATGCTTATCATTTTTGAGATGATAGTTCTGTTTTCCATAAGCTTTTTCGTTATGGATAAATAGTTTTTCTTTATATGTTCGGGAATCAGGGGGTTGTCCTTAATAGACCGGTAGTCCGAATCCGTCTCCCTTTCAAGAGTTCTCATAATACCGTAGATTTGCCAATAATTCATCGTTCCCTGATGATCATCGAGAACCTGGGTGGTATAGTCAGCGACAAGTGTGCTTAACTTGTACAGGTTTTCAAGGTGATTCGCCATATTCGGAAGTTTGGTATTTTCAGGCAGAACCACTGAGGCCATCGATGAGATGGAGGAGTAGAGCTCGGCACTGTTTGAACTGTAATTCCAATACAGCCCCTGATTAGAAGTGTATCCGCGCTCCTTGCTCATCCTGATATGCTTTTCGTAGTTGTCCATAAGACGTTCTACATCACGTTTGAGGTTGCGCAGATCGTTCTTTGTGGATGGAGAATCAACGATAGTTAATGCGATGTCTGCAGCTGATTTCATTGCAATAAAATCATTCTTTATCAAAGTGACATATTCGTCATTTTTATAGTTGCTTTCATCAATACTGTTTATCTCGTGCTGGAGATTGGAGATGATATTCATCTGATACAGGATCGAGTTATTTTTATATGACATACTGGTGGTAAATACGATCAACAGACCGAGTATGATCAAAGAACCGATGACAACATAACGAAGCAGGCCGATCTGCCCGCGTATGCTTATCAAAAACTTATTGTTCTTCATATAGGATTTAATGTCATTTTTACTCAACGTATGGTCCTCCAAACGCTTAATTCAGATTTATGTCATCGATGTCGGTGTATTCTTCAAGGTTTTCTTCAATATTCTCCAGTGCGCCGATGCGTTTTTTGGCGCTGAGGCTCATGAGCAGGATCAAAACTATTGAAGTGATCGTAATGATTATCGATACTACGAAATAAAGGATCTTAGTACCTTTCTCATCTACAGCAAGAGCACTCGTCGGTATGGTAGAGGTTACTCGCCAACCGTTTATACAGGTATCCGAGGAGATGATATGTCCACGAAGCTCTGTGGAAAGATGATTTGATGTCATTATGCTCTGGGCAAGGTCTTCCTCGAGTACGCCGTTGACCATCTCGTTTTCATTGCCGGAGTAAACGACGTAGTTTTCGGGAGTCGAAAAATGCAGAGTTAGATTGAAGTTTTCTTCCGCACTGTAGAATACCGGAGACAGATCCTCACGGAGGATTGATACAAGTACTACGGTTGTTGGATTAACCGCTTTTGCATAGTATATCCTCGAAAAATCCTGATGATTTGATGTGAGGAAGTTTTGAGAGTCCCTTTCGCTCAGGTTTGAGAAGGTATCATAAAGAGACTTGTCTGGGAAGTTTTCCAACGTATAAGCATCAACCTGGCCGAGATAGCTGCCGTCACTGAATACGACACAGCAGTCGCAGAAATTGTCAAGTGCGGTGTAACCTGCCAGCTGTCTGCCGAGCATGAGCTCTTTTTCGACTATGTCTTTTTTAGTCAGGTTTTTATTTGACCTGCTGTATGAGATAAAGTTATCATCCGAAGAAACCTGATTTCCGACACGTATCATACGTTTGAAATGCTGGTCGAGGTTCTCCTTTACTTCGTTATTGGTCGATGCCAAAAGTGAAGATGCTGTGGAAGATACCATTTTATCGAGAGAAAGGATAGGACTGAGCAGACCCAGAAATATCTGCAGGACAACAAGAGTAGCTCCCAGCAAGGACACTATAGTCAAAAAGCGTTTGTACAAAACCTTCATAAAGGATTCCTCCCTACTTATATAAAGAAATAAGATATGACACTATTGTATAACATTTTAAGAAAAAGGGAAAGAACAAATAGGGATTTTTGTGAAATAATGAGAAAAAGTGAGTAATTAAGAGTATATAGAAGAAATATTAAGATATTATAGCAAATCGGAGAAGTTTGTGTGTTGCAATTTTTACAGTAAATGATATGATATGTATTGGTTTAGCACTCGTATTTGATGAGTGCTAACAATACAGAATAGAAAGGAATGAGTAGATATGAAGTTAGTACCTTTAGCAGACCGCGTTGTTTTGAAGCAGCTTGACGCGGAAGAGAAGACAAAATCAGGTATCGTTTTGCCCGGAACAGCACAGGAGAAGCCACAGCAGGCTGAGGTTGTAGCTGTAGGCCCGGGTGGTATGGTTGATGGCAAGGAGATAGCAATGTCAGTTAAGAAGGGAGATCAGGTTATCTACTCCCGATATGCAGGCACAGATGTTAAACTTGACGGCGAGGAGTATGTGATCGTACGTCAGGGTGATATATTGGCAGTTGTAAAGTAATAGGGAGGTAAATAAAGATGGCTAAGGAAATTAAATACGGCGCAGAGGCAAGAAGCGCCCTTGAGAGTGGTGTAAACCAGTTGTCAGATACTGTCCGTGTGACACTCGGACCTAAAGGAAGAAACGTTGTCCTTGATAAGTCATATGGTGCACCGCTTATCACAAACGACGGTGTTACTATTGCAAAGGAGATCGAGCTTGAGGATGCTTTTGAGAACATGGGAGCTCAGCTCGTAAAGGAAGTTGCTACAAAGACTAACGATGTAGCCGGTGACGGTACAACAACAGCTACCGTACTTGCTCAGGCAATGATCAATGAGGGAATGAAAAACCTTGCAGCCGGTGCGAACCCGATCATTCTTCGTAAGGGTATGAAAAAGGCTACGGACGCAGCTGTTGAGTCTATCAAAAAGATGAGCTCCAAGCTTTCCGGCAAGGATCAGATCGCCAAGGTTGCCGCTATTTCAGCAGGTGACGAGGAGGTCGGACAGATGGTTGCCGATGCTATGGAGAAGGTAACAGGCGACGGAGTTATCACCATCGAAGAGTCAAAGACTATGAAGACAGAGCTTGAGCTTGTCGAGGGAATGCAGTTCGACCGCGGTTATGTTTCCGCTTACATGTGCACAAACATGGATAAGATGGAGGCAGAACTTGACGATCCGTATATTCTTATCACTGATAAAAAGATTTCAAATATCCAGGATATCCTGCCGCTTCTCGAGCAGGTCGTACAGCAGGGGGCAAGACTTCTTATCATCGCTGAGGATGTTGAGGGAGAGGCTCTTTCAACACTTGTTATCAACAAGCTTCGCGGTACCTTCAATGTGGTAGCCGTAAAGGCTCCGGGATACGGCGACAGACGTAAGGAGATGCTCAAGGATATCGCTATCCTTACCGGTGGAGAGGTTATCTCCGATGAGCTTGGACTTGATCTCAAGGAGACAACCATGGCTCAGCTCGGTCGTGCAAAGAGTGTTAAGGTTCAGAAGGAAAACACCATCATCGTTGACGGTGAAGGAAAGAAAAAGGATATCAAGGATCGTATCGCACAGATCCGCACACAGATCGATGAGACAACATCTGATTTCGATCGTGAGAAGCTTCAGGAGCGTCTTGCTAAGCTTGCCGGCGGAGTTGCTGTTATCCGTGTAGGTGCTGCAACAGAGACCGAGATGAAGGAAGCTAAGCTTCGTATGGAGGATGCTCTTGCTGCAACACGTGCCGCAGTTGAAGAGGGTATCATCGCTGGTGGTGGTTCAGCATATGTTCACGCTATCGGTGATGTTGAGAAGGCAGTTGCAAAGCTTGAGGGCGATGAGAAGACCGGTGCAAATATCATTCTTACCGCACTTGAGGCTCCGCTTCGTCGTATCGTCGAGAACGCAGGTCTCGAGGGATCTGTTATTGTTGACCGTGTTCGTTCTGAGAAAAAGGGTATCGGCTTTGATGCTCTGTCAGAGCAGTATGTAAATATGGTACAGTCAGGTATACTTGATCCTGCTAAGGTTACCAGAAGTGCACTTCAGAACGCGACCAGTGTTGCTTCAACACTGCTTACTACAGAGTCAGTTGTTGCAAATATCAAAGAGGAAACCCCGGCAATGCCTGCAGGTGCAGGAATGGGTATGGGCATGTAATATATGGAACAAGCGTATTGTGAGTGGAGCGTTAAAAGGCAGAAGACCGCTGCGACGCTCATACTAAAAATATTGATGGTTATAGCAGTCGTGGCGTTGATACTTTTGACGCTGGTCATGACTTGGTTTGCCGTGCTCGGCGTAGTAGCTGCCGGATTTCTGATCTGGTACTGGCCCCGTTTTGATGTAATGATAGAGTATATCTACTGTGACGGTCAGTTGGATTTCGACCAGATCTTCGGTGGTGAAAAGCGTAAAAATGCTCTTCGCATCGAAATAGAGGATGCCGATATGATCGCGCCGATTGATTCCGCACGCTTGGACGGATACAGACATTTGTCAGTCAAGGATTTTTCGTCCAAGGCAGAAGGGGCAAAGCTTTACGGCATCGCAACCAGGATGCCCGAACGTGATGACAAATACATGATCATTTTCGAGCCGAGCGAGAAGATGCTCGATATGATGCGTGCAAAGTGTCCACGCACAGTCGAAAAATAAAACTTTACAGGTGTCAGATGGAAGTCTGGCACCTGTTTTGGTTCGTAGGCGCTATGTTGCAATGGTTTCTGCTCGGATGTCCGTTTGCACCATTCTGAAACGTAGCAGTGCATGACACCAAAAAACGGTGTCTACGCACTGACGTTTCAGACAGCATCCTCGCAGAAAACCATTCAACATACGCGCCGGGGACTAAATTGAAAAGTTGGAAAAATAAGCCTTGACTTTTGCTCTGAAATTTGATAGCATAGTTAAAATTATATTTTTTGAAAGAAGCGTAGCAAGGTCAGGCGACCGGAAAGGACGGTAGGAGATGGCGACAATTATTGGAGAAGGCATCACATTTGACGATGTACTATTGGTTCCTGGGTACTCAGAGGTGATACCGAACGAGGTTTCGCTGAAGACACATTTGACAAAGGAGATCGAACTGAACATCCCGATGATGAGTGCGGGAATGGATACGGTTACGGAGTATCGCATGGCGATCGCGATGGCTCGTCAGGGTGGTATTGGTATCATTCACAAGAATATGTCGATCGAGGCTCAGGCAGATGAGGTTGATAAGGTTAAGAGATCTGAGAACGGAGTTATTTCCGATCCTTTTTATCTGCATCCCGAGCATACTCTTCGCGATGCAAATGAACTTATGGCTAAGTTCCATATTTCCGGTGTTCCGATCACGGAGCAGGGCACAAAAAAGCTCGTTGGTATCATAACCAACCGTGATCTGAAGTTCGAGACTGATTATGATAAAAAGATAAGTGAGAGCATGACAAGCGAGGGACTTATCACTGCACCGAAAGGGATCACGCTCAACGAGGCAAAGCAGATACTTGCCAAGGCCAGAAAAGAGAAGCTCCCGATCGTTGATGAGCAGGGCAATCTCTCAGGGCTTATCACGATCAAAGATATAGAAAAACAGATTCAGTATCCGAATTCTGCCAAAGATGCTCAGGGAAGACTTCTCTGCGGCGCCGGAGTCGGAGTTACGGCTAATATTCTTGATCGAGTAGACGCGCTGGTGAAAGCAAAGGTCGATGTTATAGTTATCGATTCTGCTCACGGTCATTCGGCAAACGTTATTCGTTGCGTGAAGATGGTCAGAGAAAAATACCCCGACCTTCAGATTATCGCGGGAAATGTTGCGACCGCAGAGGCTACAGAGGAGCTGATCAAGGCAGGCGTTGATGCGGTTAAGGTTGGTATCGGACCGGGATCTATCTGTACAACACGAGTTGTAGCAGGTATTGGTGTTCCGCAGATAACGGCGATCATGAACTGCTATGAAGCAGCTAAAAAGTACGACATTCCGATCATCGCAGACGGAGGCATCAAGCTTTCCGGTGATATGACAAAAGCTTTGGCTGCCGGAGCGAATGTATGTATGATGGGAAGCCTGTTTGCGGGATGTGACGAGAGCCCGGGAAGCTATGAGCTTTTCCAGGGAAGAAAATACAAGGTTTATCGCGGCATGGGTTCCATCGCTGCCATGGAGAGCGGAAGCAAGGACAGATACTTCCAGGAGGATGCAAAGAAACTTGTGCCTGAGGGAGTCGAGGGTCGAGTTGCTTACAAGGGACCTGTTGAGGATACGGTATTCCAGATGGTAGGCGGCATACGTTCCGGTATGGGCTACTGCGGAGCAAAGGATATCGAGACTCTGAAGAACACCGCTCGTTTTGTAAAGATCTCCGCAGCTTCTCTCAAGGAGAGTCATCCGCACGATATTCATATCACGAAAGAGGCGCCAAACTACAGTGTTGAATAAGGATTTTTGGAAAAAGGTCAATAAAAGTACAGTGATCCGCTGCATCATCATTCTCGGTGGTGCGGCGGTTTTTATCCTGCTTCTCGTCCTGATACTTCATATCTTCGGAGCAATACCAGATGCGAAAAATGAGGAGGAGCCGGTAAAAACAGAAGAGGATCAGCATGGGGCACAAAAGCTTCTCCCGAAGCTGAACCTTTCGGTGGATCTGCTTACACCAAATAAGTATTCCAGGCCCCAGTTGGCATTAAAGGAGGTCAATGCCGTCGTAGTGCATTATACGGCAAACCCGGGTTCGGACGCCAAGGATAACAGGGATTACTTCAACAATCTCCCCATAAAAAACGAGGGAAGGGATAATCCGACCTTTGCCAGTTCGCATTTTATCATAGGGCTGGAGGGAAACATCGTCCAGTGTATCCCTCTAAATGAGATGGCATACGCGTCAAATGACAGAAACTCGGACACCATCGCGATCGAGTGCTGCCATCCAAAGAAAAACGGAAAGTTTACAAACGCGACATATGAGGCTCTTATAGAGCTTTTGACATACGCCTGCATAAGATTCGATCTGGACCCGAAGACTCAGATAATCAGGCATTATGATATCACGGGAAAGATGTGCCCGAAGTATTTTGTCAAGCATGAGGATAAGTGGGAAAAGCTCAAGCAGGATGTCTATGACAGAGTCAAGATCACTCAAAAAGCCCTTGAGGGGTAAACGTGCGGCCACAGTAGGGCAGGTTTGATTTATAGTGCGAGGAGCCTTTGCGAACGCCGGTGCGTAGCGTGCGTATTTTGCACGCATGCACCGCTGCGTTCGGAATTGGCGCAAGCGGAGCTCCGAGCATATAAATCACAACCGACCGCCTACGTGGCCGAATTGATAATATCATTAGGAGGTATCAAATTGAAAAAACAAGACTATTTAAGCTGGGATCAGTATTTTATGGGAATAGCCTTGCTATCTGCGATGAGAAGCAAGGACCCGCATACGTCAGTGGGTGCATGCATAGTCGGAGATGATAACAAGATCCTTTCGATGGGGTACAACGGTATGCCTAGAGGATGCTCGGATGAGGAGTTTCCGTGGGGCAGAGAGGGCGATGATCCGCTTGACACCAAGTATATCTATGTTTGCCACGCGGAGCTTAACTCGATACTGAACTTTTCCGGCTCCGGTGACAAGTTAAAAGGAGCGAAGATCTATACGACACTGTTTCCGTGCAACGAGTGCACGAAAGCGCTTATCCAGGTAGGGATCAAAGAGGTGATTTATCAGGATGATCTGTATCCGGACACCGCGTCGGTTGTTGCGGCGAAGAAGATGATGAAGGCAGCCGGCATTTCGTACCGTGCGTACGAGGGTGGAGAGCTGGATGTGACGATTAATCTTTGATTACACAATTGAAAGGCTATGTGAAAGAGAGTTGCTGTCCTTTTAAAATGTGATATTGTAAATGATCAATCTATGTTGCCTTCCTTTTTGTCACGTGTGTATTTGCCTATCATGCTTACTGCTGCGATAGCGATACCGCAAGGGATATAAACGATCCAGCAGATATTCCATCCGTCAAAGCACATTCCCCAAATAATGAAAACAGCTGTTGTTACCATTGCAATCAAGCATGTGATGATACTAACCAATTTCTTATCCATAAGCCAAGCCCTCCATTTCCTGTTGTTTTGCTGTCGGCCACTTTATAATAACTTGACCGGTTAACTGACTCTCATTATACAGAAAAACAAAAGGAATGCAATAGGTTTTGGCTGAACGGTCGTTTATGATGTCCGAACGGTCGTTTACGGCTCGATCTGTCTCTCGAGTGATGTCTTCCAACCTGCCCGCATAAGTTCTCTGTGTCCCTCCAGATGTGCAAAATCATTAAACCTTTCAAGAAAGAAGAAATCCCTCTCGGGATCATATATCAACTCCGTGATACTTCCGTTCTCTATATCGATACCGAATTTCAGCTTGTCTTTCTGATCAGCGCCGAGGATATGCGCACATACAGACCTGATAACGCCACCGTGAGTCACGATGGCGACTTTTTTTTCGGGACGTGTACATATATCGCGTAGGACAGGGATAGCACGCGCCGCAACATCTGCGCCGCATTCTCCGCCGACAGGAAACGGTATATCAGCCTCGTGCTTTCTTCGTTCTGCCTGAAAGGCTCCGTAAAGAGAGCGGATCTGCTCGTCCGTTTTTCCTGTAAATCCACCGAAGTGTATCTCTTCGATATTTCTAAGCTGTTCATAGGGTACCTCAAGAACATGAGCGATAGTGGTTCCGGTCTCCACGGCTCTTTGCATATCTGAGGTATAAACCTTCTCTATACCGTAGGATATAAGCCTGTTTCCGGTAAGCTCCGCTTGCTTAAACCCTTCTTTTGATAATCCGACGTCGACGTTGCACAGCTTTGAATCCTGCCTTCCGTGACGTATCAGATACAGCTCTTTCATCGTTCCTACCACCTTTGGGTATTATAGTTTCGAAAAACATTATACTCAAAAGAAGCGGATCAGTCAAATGAATTACGCACTTCATCAATAAAAGATCTGCCGATGATGAGTTCTTCGTCGTTGTGCTTGAGTAATACAACCTGTTTTCCCGGAATTATACATCTGATCTGGCTTTTGTTGACGATGGTCCCGCGGTGGATCTGTATAAAATCCTTCGAATGCTCAACTAAAAAATCGTTCAGAGAGAGTGAGGGAATATACAGTTCTCTCGTACTTGTGTGGACGATAGTCTTTCTGGCAAGCTTGTCTATATATATGACATCATCGGTTCTTATGGGGTATTTTTCCGTACCTATCTGAAAAACGATCACATTTTTATTATCATCTCTTTCTATCCTGAAGTAGCAAAGACAGAGTATCTTCATCACATCCTGAGATGAAAGGGGTTTTAAAAAATAATCATAGCAGTGGTATTCGTTGATGGCCTTTTGAAATTTTCTGCGATTTCTTGAGATAAAAATGATAGGCGTTGCCAGCTGAAGAGGAGATTTGCGAATGTGTTCGGCTAGAATCATGCCGTTTTTCTCATTGTCTTCCAGATCGATGATTATCATTATGAGCCGTTCGGATGTGACTCTCATTTTTGCTTCGCGAATATTTTTGGAGATTATCACATCGAGAGATTCTTCTGATGAGGGTGAAATATAATCCTTTGGCTTTTGGCCGAAGATCAGCACACGGGGCATATTATTCCTCCTTTGTGACGCAATTGCAATATCCGATAAGCTGTTTCATTATACCGATGCGCTCTCCGACAGATCTGTCTAAGTCGTCAGGATCGTCTATCCACCGTCGTTTTCCCGTAACTAAAAACAGTGGGTCCACACCGGCACAGGCATATAGCTTTTCCAGCTTGTCTATGGTAAGAGTGTATACACCGCGTTCGATCCTTCTGTAATGATCCTCGCTGCATTCGAAAAGCTGGGCGAGCTGGCTTACCGTGTAACCGGCCAGAAGTCTTACCTCTCTGAGTCTGCTTCCGACGAGTTTAGAGTATCTTTTTTTCATAGACGCCTCCTTTTTTTGTAAGGGAAAAAGTTGCTTCGACCATTTTATCAGCCGGAAAAAGGTCCGGCAAATCAGGATTTCTCATTTTTTTGTTTTTTAAGTAACACTACTTCTAAAATACCTGAATTTACCATGAAAAAAGGAGTATAATATGCCTCGGTAACTGTGGGCTTTTTAGGGAAAGCTCGCATTAACAACATTTTTTAGGAGGTGCAAAAAAATGGATAACAAAACGAAAAGTGCAAGACAACTCTATTCACGGGCAGTAGGCAATATGATCTGGTTGATGAGAAAAAAGCACTTTCGAGGATCGCAAAAGAGTTTTGGGAGATTGTGTGGTGTCTCCCAAAAGACCATCAGTAATTGGGAGAAGACGGAGGATTTTAAAAACTTTAACCTTCGGAGTCTGTTTAATCTTGCTTGGGCGGTCGGAGTTTATCCCTCGGATGTTCTGCGATATGTAGAGGCATATCTGGACGAAAAATTTCCGGGAAGATTTGATAGGTTCAAATTGAACAGAAGATTCTCCGAATCAACGAGAAATCGATGGATGAAGGATAAGGATAGCAGAGCAGGGATGCTGTTTGAGGTGCTTAATCTGGTCCTGCGCATACTTAGAGAGAAAGATCCGGAGCAGATAACAGACAATGATTTGAAGGATATTCGTATGATTTTGAAAAAAATCGCTTGACATTTTGCTGTTTTTATAATAGAATACGGGAGTATCTGTATTTAGTAAATAAAAAGATGGAGGTGTTAGAATTGGCTAATATCAAGTCAGCAAAAAAGCGTATTCTGGTTTCAAGAAAACGTGCAGACAGAAACAAGTCAGTGCGTTCACGCATCAAGACCGCTGTTAAAAAGGTCGAGGTTGCTATCGAAGCCGGAGATAAGGCTGCAGCTACTGAAGCTCTTCGTGCTGCTGTATCAGAGCTTGACAAGGCGACAAAGAAGGGTATTTATCACAAGAATACCACAGCTCGTAAAGTGTCGCGCCTGACCAAGGCAGTTAATGCACTTGGCTAAACCCCATCCGTTATATATTCCCTACATATGAAACGGTGCCCGTCGATTGATTCGGCGGGCTTTTTCTACATAAGTGGAACCGTGAAAAATAGCTATTTTTGGACGGCAAAACATTTTTAAATAAAAAAGATTGACATGCGATGAGTTTTCATAGACAATATATGTTAGGGTAATACAGGTGGAAGGCTTGGGGATATACCGCTTTCGTCGGGATCCCCAAATGAAAGGAATGTTTTCAAATGGCTAATCAGAGAAATGTTGAACAAAGAAGCGGCGAACAGAGAAACTATCAGGGGCAGTCAAGACCTGCAGCATCGGTTTCAAAAAAGAAAAAGAGAAGACGTACCAGGAAAGTGGTTGGGAGAGTTTTTCTTATCTTTGGAATGATGCTCTCGGCGGTTGCCGGTATCATGGTGGCTACATTGGTTCACAGAGGTGATAAAGCGCTCGGGATGATCAATTACGACACGCAAAAGACTCTCGAGCAGGTGGACCTTTCCAAATACAAGCTTTCATCGGATACGCAGATTGTAAATGTCCTTTTGGTGGGTGCTGATAAAAACCTTGATGAGTTGTCAAAAAAAGGTGCCGACAGAAGATCGGACTCCATGATGATCGCGACACTCGATGTAAAACACGGCAAGCTTAAGCTTACCTCGCTGATGCGTGATATGTATGTGCCTGTTCCGGGTTATGGTAAACAGAAGCTGAACTCTGCATACTACTATGGCGGGATCCCTCTTTTGTATGAGACGATCGCACAGAACTTTGATATAAAGCTGGACGGATATGCCGAGGTAAACTTTGATGCGTTCGTAAATGTTATAGACAAGCTCGGCGGAGTCGAGGTGAAACTCACGCAGTCGGAGTCAGATGCTCTGAATAATACCAGCGCGGCGATCAAACGAAAGAAATACCGCAATACAAAGGTCGGTAAACAGGTATTGAATGGAATTCAGGCACTTGGCTACTGTCGTGTCCGTAAGGGAAGAAAACTTCCGAACGGAAGGATCCTCGGTGTGTACACGGCGAGCGGAAAGGGTGATGATTTCGGACGTGTGGAGAGACAGAGACTAACGATCCAGGCCATCATCAATAAGGTTAAAAAGCTGTCTCCGACAGAGCTTCTCGATCTTGCGGCAGACATTCTTCCGAGTGTGACGACTGATATCCCGAAGGATGATATCTACAGCTATATGCTCTCGGTGGTTGGTATGGGCTCCACAAAGCTTCACCAGTTAGCTGTTCCGGGAGACGGGACGTATTCGAATCAGACGATAAACGGTCAGTCCGTTTTGGTGCCTGATCTCACCAAAAACAAGGCCGCTTTAAAGAAGTTCATCTTTAATTCTTGACAATCGTGCCTCGTGTTGCTAAAATGTATTTCGTTACGTACATTTATCTGAAGAGGTAAAAATGATGAGCAAGGTCGTATTATCAATACTTGTAAACAACACATCAGGCGTTTTGATGCGTGTTGTGGGACTTTTTGCAAGAAGAGGCTACAATATTGACTCCGTCTCATCAGGTGTGACCGAGGACAGCAGGTATTCCAGGATAACCGTAGCGGTGACCGGAGATGATATCATCCTCGATCAGATCAAAAAGCAGGTAAGCAAGCTAGAGGACGTCAAAAGCGTTAAGGAGCTCGCTGATGACCATTCGGTCTACAGGGAGCTTTGCCTCGTAAAGGTACGTGCGACAAGACAGGATCTTCAGACGATAAATGCCATAGCGGACATTTTTCGAGGAAAGATAGATGATATATCCGATGATTCGATCATAATCGAAATGACAGGAAATCAGGCAAAGGTAGATGTGCTGCTTGAGAGGCTTAAGGGTTATGATATCGAAGTCATCGAGCTCGTAAGGACCGGTATCACCGGCCTTGCAAGAGGTTGAACTTTTAATGATAACCTGCGGGGTTACCCGATTGGCTATAAAACAAATCAATGAAGTATTTAGGAGGTAAGTATCATGTCAGACGCAAAAATTTTCTATGAGAGCGACTGTGATCTCTCTGCCCTTGACGGACAGACGATCGCCGTGATCGGTTACGGAAGTCAGGGCCATGCTCAGGCTTTGAACGCAAAGGAGTCCGGATGCAACGTCATTATCGGTCTTTATGAAGGTTCAAAGAGCTGGAAGCGTGCCGAGGAGCAGGGATTTAAAGTATATACTGCAGCAGAGGCTGCTAAGCAGGCTGATGTCATTATGATCCTGATCAACGACGAGAAACAGGCTAAGCTTTACAAGGAGAGCATCGAGCCGAATCTTGAGGCCGGAAACATGCTTATGTTCTCACACGGTTTCAACATTCATTTTGGACAGATCGTTCCGCCGGCTGATGTCGATGTTACAATGATCGCACCAAAGGCACCGGGACACACAGTACGTAGCGAGTACCAGGCAGGAAAGGGTACACCTTGCCTTATCGCCGTACATCAGGATGCTACAGGAAAGGCGCAGCAGAAGGCATTGGCATACGCACTTGCTATCGGTGGTGCACGTGCAGGTGTCCTTGAGACTACATTCCGCACAGAGACAGAGACTGACCTCTTTGGTGAGCAGGCAGTTCTTTGTGGTGGTGTTTGCGCACTTATGCAGGCCGGCTTCGAGACACTGTGTGAGGCAGGCTATGATCCGAGAAATGCATACTTTGAGTGTATCCACGAGATGAAGCTGATCGTAGATCTTATCTATCAGTCAGGTTTCGCAGGAATGCGTTACTCTATCTCAAACACAGCAGAGTATGGTGATTATATCACAGGACCGAAAATCATCACAGAGGATACAAAGAAGGCTATGAAGAAGGTACTTGCAGACATCCAGGATGGTACCTTTGCAAAGGATTTCCTTCTCGATATGTCAGACGCAGGCGGACAGGTTCATTTCAAGGCTATGCGTAAAAAGGCCAGCGAGCATCCTTCAGAGATCGTAGGCGAGAGCATCAGAAAGCTGTACAGCTGGAGCTCAGAGGATAAACTGATAAATAACTGACGCGTCTAAAGACGAGAGATATGACAAAGGATGTACATGTATGCGCAGCATACACTGAAACGAAATCAGCACACGTAGACAAGCTCGCTTGTCAGGCGTGTGCTGAATTCTGTTTCAAGCCTGCCTGTCAAGGCAGGTGTACATCCATGTAACATATCCGAGGCGACGCGATCGCATCGAACCGTTTCGGTTCGATGCCTTAAACAAGAGGTAAAGACATGGTACGACTCGTTATCAGCGATATAGATGGCACTCTGGTTCCCGACGGGAGCGGCGAAGGCATGATGAATCCGGAATATTTTTCGGTGATAGAGGACTTTGCCAAAAGAGGCATCACATTTGTGGCCTGCTCCGGACGCCAATACGTGAGCATGTATAAGGTTTTCCGTCCGGTGGCGGACAAGATATTTTTCATCTGTGAAGGCGGAGGCTTTGTTGCTGACGGCTCAAGAAATATCCTCCACAGCGCCTGCCTTTCAAAGGAAACAGTGCGTGAGATAATCGCCGATGCCAGAAAGATCCCGCAGATAGACGTGATGGTAGCGGGTATCAAAAGAACATATTGCCGGTCAGAAGATTCGGAACTTTACAGGTGGATGGTAGGAAGCTACGGTTTTGATATGGAAGCTGTACCCGATATCGACGAGGGTGTGGATGATGACTGTCCGAAGGTTTCACTTTACCACAAGGATATGATCGAGGAGCTGACTAGCGAATGGTTTATCCCGAAGTGGGAAAAAAGAGTGAAAACGGTGATAGCCGGCAAGCAATGGCTTGATTGTGTGTCGCCGAAGTCCGGAAAGGGCACCGCCGTGGCATTTTTACAGAAGCATCTGGGCATAGCGCCTGAAGAGACTATCGTTTTCGGTGATAATTTCAACGATATAGAGATGTTTGACTATGGGCATTCATATGTGGTTGCAAGCGCCAGAGATGAGGTTAAATACGCCGCTGACGAGGTTTGTCCGCCCATGCCTGAAGATGGTGTGTTACAGGTCTTGAAAAATATTTAGATATATGTTATAATGCTTGATTAGTGTTAAAGGTAGGTGTACAGGGGAAGAAAGAGATGCGGTTTTAAAAAGCATAAGGAAGGATAAGGAGAGTTTAGAAAAATGGAAACGAAAATCATACATGCCTTTTACGGCAGAGGTAAAGGTAAGACCTCGGCTGCTTTGGGACAGGCACTTCGCGATGTGAGCGAGGGAGAACGTGTGACGATCATCCAGTTTTTGAAAGGAAAGGCGGGAGACGATTTCAGACTCTTGGAAAGACTTGAGCCTGAGGTGCAGTTTTTCCGTTTTGACAAGTCCGAGAGCTTTTACCGCGATCTGTCGATCGAGGAAAAGGAAGAGGAAAAGCAGAATATCCTAAACGGAGTTCATTATGCGAGAAAGGTCATCGAGACAGGCGAGAGCAATATTATCGTTCTTGATGAGCTTTTGGGAGTTGTTGATCTCGGGATACTTGATGTGGAGCATGTCAAGGAATTGCTCACGATGGAGGGCGATTACCGAAAACTCTATGTGACCGGAAACAACCTTCCTGAAGAGCTGACTCCGTACTTCAATGTGATAAGTGAGATAGAACTGAAAAAAGATGAGACAGTCTGAATATTCTTATAAATTATGATTATTAGCCGAATGGCGGAAAGGAATTGCGTATGTCGATTTTTGAGGGAGCCGGTGTGGCACTCATCACACCGATGAAAAATGATGGAAGCGTGAACTATGATAAGCTTGAGGAGATACTG
>ONKC01000034.1 GCA_900318295.1 uncultured Eubacteriales bacterium | reverse complement strand
TCTGACTATGTTTGTGATTTTGTGATTCGCAAAATATTATGTGAAAGGAGACTGCAATGATTTACACAAAAGAAGTTGAAATGATGTGCCCGGTTGCTAAGGGTGCAAAGCATGAGCCTGCTCCGATCCCTGAAGAGGGTAAGTGGGTACACGCTAAAGAGATTAAAGATATCTCAGGATTTACTCATGGTATTGGTTGGTGCGCTCCGCAGCAGGGATGCTGCAAGCTTTCGCTGAACGTTAAGGACGGCGTTATCGAGGAGGCTCTGGTAGAGACGATCGGATGTTCCGGCATGACTCACTCGGCAGCTATGGCAGCTGAGGTTCTCCAGGGAAAGACAATTCTCGAGGCGCTCAATACAGACCTTGTATGTGATGCGATCAACACTGCTATGCGCGAGCTGTTCCTGCAGATAGTATACGGTCGTAGCCAGAGTGCATTCTCTGATGACGGTCTTGCTGTAGGTGCAGGTCTTGAGGATCTCGGAAAAGGACTTCGTTCACAGGTTGGAACGATGTATGCAACCAAAGCTAAGGGCGTTCGTTACTTAGAGATGGCCGAGGGTTATGTTACAGGTCTTGCTCTTGACGCAGATGACGAGGTGATCGGATACCAGTTCGTCAATCTCGGCAAGATGACAGATTTCATCAAAGCAGGCGACACACCGAACGAGGCTTGGGAGAAAGCCAAGGGACAGTACGGACGTGTCGATGACGCAGCAAAAATTATCGATCCGAGAAAGGAGTAATCACTATGGCACTGTTTGAATCATATGAAAGAAGAATCGACCAGATTAACAAGGTCCTCGGTGAGTATGGTATTGCTTCGATCGAGGATGCTAAAAAAATAACGGAGGATGCCGGACTCAATGTTTACGATCTTGTTAAAGGCATCCAGCCTATTTGCTTTGAGAACGCATGCTGGGCTTACACTGTAGGCGCTGCTATCGCGATCAAAAAGGGAGCACGTCGTGCAGCTGATGCAGCTGCAGCTATCGGTGAGGGACTTCAGTCCTTCTGTATTCCGGGTTCTGTTGCAGATCACCGCAAGGTTGGTCTCGGACATGGTAACCTCGGAAAAATGCTCCTTGAAGAGGAGACAGAGTGCTTCTGCTTCCTCGCAGGACATGAGTCATTTGCAGCAGCTGAAGGTGCTATCGGTATCGCTGAGAAGGCTAACAAGGTTCGTAAAAAGCCGCTTCGCGTTATCCTTAACGGTCTTGGAAAGGATGCTGCTCAGATCATTTCACGTATCAACGGCTTTACATATGTAGAGACCAAGTATGATTACAAGGCAGCAAAGGTAAACGTTGAGTATGAGAAGGCTTACTCAAACGGAATCCGTGCTACAGTTAAATGCTACGGTGCTGACGATGTTCAGGAGGGTGTAGCTATCATGCATATGGAGAATGTCGGCGTATCTATCACCGGTAACTCTACAAACCCGACTCGTTTCCAGCATCCGGTAGCAGGTACATATAAGAAGGAATGCATCGAGCAGGGCAAGAAATACTTCTCTGTTGCATCAGGTGGTGGTACAGGACGTACACTTCACCCGGACAACATGGCAGCAGGACCTGCTTCATACGGTATGACAGATACTCTCGGACGTATGCACTCAGATGCACAGTTCGCAGGATCTTCATCAGTTCCGGCTCACGTTGAGATGATGGGACTTATCGGAATGGGTAACAACCCGATGGTTGGTGCTACTGTTGCAGTTGCCGTTTCAATCGAGGAAGCTGCAAACGCAGGCAAGTTCTGATTCACCCGCACAAGACGCGGACTGAGTCGCGCGTGCAGACTCGGATGCGCAGCATCCTCGCCTCGCGCGAGCCTTTACTAAAGCATAATAAGAGGAGATTGGGTGCGATCACCCAATCTCCTCTTTTATTTGTTGTTTGTTTTAGTTCAGTCCGCCAAAGCGACTAACGGACTAAGCTTTTTAATTCTGTAAGAACCAATGTCGGATCAAACGGCTTGGTGATGAACTTCTCGGCGCCGAGCTTCAACGACTCGAGCACCTTGCTTCTCTGACCGGCAGATGTGATCATGGCTGCCTTTGCGTTCGGATCGTATTCCATGATACCTCTGAGGGCTTCGATACCGTCAAGGACCGGCATGGTGATATCAAGAGTGATGATATCGGGGTGAAGCTCTTTGTAAACCTCGATAGCCTTCTGTCCGTCCTCAGCTTCACCTATGATCGCGAAGCCGTTTTTCTCAAGAAGGTTTCTGAGGATAGTCCTGGACCAACCTGAGTCATCGACGATGACTACAGTAGGCTTTCCGTCGGATCCGGCGCCCGCAGATTTCTCTGTGTTGACGCTGACACGGATGTCGAGTGCTTTTTCTCCCACTGACACCTCAGAGTCAACTGAAAGGAAAAGAAGGATCTCTTTTCCTTCTATATGTATAGGAAGTACATAACCTCTTCCCTTTATGACCTGGTTTGAGTAAAACTCCTGCGGATCGATCTCGATAACCAGTCGCTCGCTCGCAAGCTCGGTAGTGATGAGACCGCTGACTCCGTTTATAAACTCACCTACGGCATCGTATGCCTCGGGTGTGAGCTTATCGTAATCCTTTCCTGTGATGTGATTGGCAATCATAAGGAAAGCATCGTCGCCTTTTTCGGTAAGAAGTCCGATGAAAAACGAGTGGTCACCGTGACAACTCTGGATAGCGAGTGTCTGGTAAGGTACTTCGTTTACCTTTCTGATCCTGTCAATATAAAAATCGCTCGACACGAAACGAGTCATGTTTCTGAGGACCTGTCCGGCGATGTTTGTTATGTATGGTTGGGATGCTGAAGCAAATGCCGAGATATACCCGCCTACGTTTTCATCCTTGATGGAATCAAGCTCTGACTGGTCAAAGCCCTCTTTTTTACGGAAGCCTTCAAGATATCCGTCTATGTCGGAAGCCTCGACAGCCGTTTTGTCTACGAGAATCTGGATGAAACGCATATAAGGGCTTCCCTGCTTGGCGAGAAGACCACTGACCTGGGCGTCGGTAAGCGCGCCGATCTCAACGGCTATGTCACCAAAACGCTTGTCCTCCTTCTGCTGTTTCTGGTTGATCTCGGTCGCCTGGGCGTCGGTAATAAGACCTTCTGCTACGGCCATCATACCGAGCTTTACTCTGGTCTCAGCCTGCTGCTTCAAGAGAGTCTCGAGAGTAGGCATATCAATGATGTTTTCGCTGACAAGATAGCGTCCAAACAGTTCAGCAAACATGTGTATCCTCCTTGCATTGAAATGAATGCGTAATTTTCAAATTCACACAGATAAAAGTATATCATATCTTAAAAAAAAAATCAAGAAAAAAAGAACACCCGATGACTTTTCATCAGGTGCTCTTTTATATGTCTTTCTCAATCTTTATGAATAGTGGAAAGCAGTAAAATCAGTCATCATCCGGGTTCGGATCCTTTTTGACTATCAGCTTGAAGGAAGCCTTCTTTCCGGTAGAAACAAGAGTCGCAGTGATCTTGCATGTGCCCGGATCAAGAGCCGTGATGCGACCGTGAGTGTTTATGACGGCAACGTCTTCGTTGCTGCTCTCGTATACGGCCTTTTCCTTTGCTGAGTACGGTTTAATGATCAGCTCGATGATGGAGCCGATATATGCCTGATTCCCTTCGGTCATCGTGATCGAGTTATCAGAAAACTTGATGCTGACCGGTACGGGAGTGACTGTAACCTTACACTTAAGTGTGTCAACTACCTCGCCCTTTTTTCGGATAGTGACTTTTATTGTAGCTTTTCCGACCGACTTTCCCACGACCTCTACTGATCTTTTGGAATCGGAAACGGATACGATCTTTACGACGTCGGTATTGGTCGACTTAAATGATACCGACTGATCCGAATCAACATTGTAAACACGAAGGTTGAATGAGGATGACTTCGTAAGATTAAGTTTTTTAAGATTAAGCCTGCAGGGCATCGATGCGGCGATGCAGGTGTCTGATGCTGCAACAAACATGCAAACCATCATAAAACAGGCTATAATCGATCGAAATGCACGCTTCATAGCGGGTCCTCCTTGTATATCCTCCTACGAGGGTAGTATAAAGATATCATGGCAGTTGGTCAGAAATATGTCATAATATGCCGCTGGCAAAAAAAATGTAAATCATGTCGTTGACATATCCGTTAATTCAGTTTACAATAGTACTATATCGCATTGATATGATAAAAATGTCGCAATTTGGTGTCATATATAAGTCACTTTGATATTGCTCAGGAGGTGCTTTATGCAACGTATTTTGATCGTGGATGACAACGAGGATATCCAAGACATTCTGGGGACCTACGTAGCCAAGGAGGGATTTGAGCCGGTTGTCGCTAAAGACGGCTTCGAGGCACTCGATCTTTTTAAAAAGACCGATCCTGCAGTTATCCTTCTCGATGTCATGATGCCGGGGATGGATGGCTACAAGGTTTGTCAGAAGATCCGAGAGGATTCTGATGTGCCTATCATACTTGTCACGGCTAAGGGTGAAGACTATGAACGCGTGATGGGATTGGATATCGGTGCGGATGATTATATAGTCAAGCCGTTTTCCGGAAATGAGGTCATGGCCAGAGTGCGTGCGGTACTTCGCCGTATGGGACGTGCGGATGTGACCGAGGATAAAAAGGTTTTAAACATCGGAGATCTTACCATCAATATAGAAGCTTACACTATATATGTAGGCTCGAAAAAGCTTCCTATGACAAAAAAGGAAGTCGAGACGATGTGGATACTCGCCGGGAACCCCAGCAAGGTGTTTACCAGAGACAATCTTTTGGACAGCCTTTGGGGACAGGACTACTTCGGAGACAGCCGTACGGTGGATTCTCATATCAAGCGTCTTCGTGCGAAATTAGATCAGGTAGAGCATCCTGACTGGGAGATCAAGACAATCTGGGGACTGGGATATAAGTTTGAGATCAAGGTTTGATAGATGAAGCATATTTTTCTACGTGTATTTGTATACTTTGGTGTTGTGATCGTGGCATTCACGCTGCTGATCGGTCTTTTGTTCACGCAGTTTAACCAGAACAACATCATCGGTACCTATCGTACTCAGCTGACCGATCTGGCAAAGACCGTGGCGGAGCGAGTGGGAAAGGCAAGTCAGACTCAGGATACAAAGACGTTTTCCGACTACCTCGCCGCAGTGGAGGATTTCGGAAGCTCCAGACGATCGGATATCTGGATCTTTTCAAATCCTAAAGCCGAGAAGCCTCTCCGTGATCAGTTCACGAACGTGGTGCCTGATCAGCTCGAGATGTCGGATCGTATGGAAAAGATCCTTGAGTACGCATTCGACGGAAAAAGAAAAAACTATACCGATCACGATGCGATATATGATACGGATATGATGCACGTGGCCACACCGGTATATGATAGCAACAAAAACGTCATTGGAGCAGTGCTCGTGACCGGACCTATGGAGATGAGATCCGCCGCTGTAAAGCAGTACCAGAAGTACATGCTTTTATGTGTGGGGCTCGGCGGTCTGATAGCGATCATACTGGCACTGATTTTTTCGAGGCAGCTTGTCAGACCGATACTTCGTATCGATGAGTTTGCCGGAGAGATAGCATCAGGAGACTACAGCGGTACGACCGGTATCGTGAGAAATGATGAGCTCGGATCGCTGGCGGATACCATGGATGAGCTTGCGGAGCAGCTTGATGAGGCGGAGAACTACCGGGCCGGAGTCGAGCAGAGCAGGCGGGATTTTTTTTCAAATGTATCTCACGAACTTCGTACTCCCATCACGGTTACAAAGGGCTATGCGGATGCTCTTGTTGAGGGGTATGTAGACAGCGAGGACAAGCGAAAAGAGTACCTTAAAAGAATACAGGATGAGTGTACGACGATGGAGAGACTGGTCTCTGATCTTCTGATCATATCGCGTATGCAAAACCCTGATTTTGAGATGAATGCAGAGGTTATTAATCTCATTGCGGTCGCACAGGATGCGATGAGAGGTCTTCGTATTTTAATGAAAGAAAAAAACATCGCGAGCGAGATCACCTACGATGATGAGATGTCATTGATAGAGGGTGATTATGATCGTATCAGACAGGTGTTTGTAGTGCTTATGCAAAACGCTATAAAGTACTGCGATGAGGGTACCAGAATCAGCGTACATATCGGTCGCGGGGAAGGTATGATAAGTGCGTCCGTTTCCGATCACGGCATCGTGATCCCGGAGGAAGAGTGGGCTCAGGTGTTTGATAAGTTCTACCGTGCGTCAACTCACGGTGGCAGGGAAGGATCGGGACTCGGACTTGTCGTCGCCAAAAATATAGTCGAGCGACACGGAGGAAATATTACCGTAAAAAGTACCGAAAAAGACGGTACTGTATTTACTATGGAGTTTCCCGAAGCGACTACTGCGATCGACGAATAAAAATGCTATAAAATCCAAAAAAATATCTTGATATTTTATGATGGATATAGTATAATTAAAACATCGAAAAAAGATACGTTTTTATTTCCTGAAGTGTACGACAACTTCTGTATTTTTGAACCTACAACACTTTAAAAGGGATTCCTATATTTGTAGTTGGATGTCGGGCCGTCACTGCGTATGTACTGCTATTGTGTATACGTATTTATGGAGACATAGCAACGGAAGGCAGAAGGCTACATGCGGTTGCCCACCTAGCCTTTGCTAGGAGTCAAAAAACAGAAGCCGGCATTTCGGGATTAACACAAGAATCGTGTTTGATAAGTGAGATATGGGCAGCGAGAGATCGCTGCCTGTTTCAGTATTAAGGAATGAAGGGAGCCTAAAATGAAAGATGGATTTGTAAAGGTAGCAGCAGTGACTCCTTCGGTCAAGGTTGCCGATCCGGAGTGGAATGTTAAACAGATGATAGAGCGCGCGGAGGAGATGGCGGCCATCGGTGTGAAGCTCGTGGTTTTTCCGGAGCTGTCGGTCACAGGTTATACGTGTGGGGATCTGTTTTTGACCGATATGCTTTTAAGGGGAGCCAGAGAGGCACTCTATGAGTTTCTCTATCAGACGGCTGAGCTTGATATAGTTTGTATACTCGGTATGCCTCTTGAGAAAGGCGGTTCGGTATACAATACTGCAGTGGTTGTGAGCGGAGGACGAGTGCTCGGGGTCGTTCCCAAGGTAAATCTTGCAAATCTGAACGGGTTCTACGAGTCGAGATATTTTTCTTCCGGTGAAGACGATATGGGAGAGATCCTTTTGGGAGATGATCAGGCTCCGTTTGGAAGCAGACTCCTTTTCCAGGATACATGGATCCCCGAGTTTGTATTTGGAGTGGAGGTCGGTACCGATCTCTGGGGAGTTACACAGCCGTCCACTACACATGCGAAGTGCGGTGCGCTCATCATAGCCAATCCGTCAGCGGATAATGATATCTGTGACAAGATCATATACAGAAGCGGACTTGTTACCGGACAGTCCGGGCGATGCGTCTGCGGGTATATTTTTTCAAATGTCGGAGAAGGAGAGTCGAGCTCATATCATGTATTCGGCGGACACAGCATAATCGCCGAGAACGGAAGAATACTGGTTGAGAGAAAGCCGTTCTCGGGAAGTGAGCCTATAGTCACCGAGATCGACCTGTCGAGACTTCGTCATGCGAGAAGACCGTTTACGATTAATCCGGTGGAGACCGATTGGAAAAAATCCGGCTACAGAAAGATCGTATTTGACATCGGAGCACCCACAGAGACTATCATCACCAGACCTTGTTCAAAGTCTCCTTTTGTTCCGGTTGATGAAAACATCAGAAGAATGCATGCGGCAGAGGTTACCGAGATCCAGGTTGCCGCTTTGAAAAAAAGGCTTACACACCTCGGCTGTAAAGATGTGGTCATAGGATTATCGGGCGGACTTGATTCCACCCTTGCGTTGCTCGTCTCGGTGGAAGCTTTTGATCGTATGCACATCAGCAGAGACGGCATACACACTGTGACGATGCCGGGCTTCGGAACGACGGACCGTACACACGGCAATGCCGAAAAGCTTGCGAAGGCACTTGCTACTGACTTCAGAGAGATCGATATATGTGCATCCATGAGACAGCATTTTGCTGATATCGGACAGAGCGAGGATGTGCATGATACCACATATGAAAACGCTCAGGCCAGAGAGCGTACGCAGATACTGATGGATATCGCCAATCAGAAAAATGCCCTGGTGGTCGGAACCGGAGATATGTCCGAGCTGGCACTCGGATGGGCGACGTTCAACGGCGACCATATGTCGATGTACGGGATAAATGCGACAGTGCCGAAGACCATGGTAAGATGTCTGGTAGAGTATCATATGGAGCAGACCAAGGACAGCTCGCTTGTCGCAGTGCTTAAGGATATACTGGACACGCCTGTAAGCCCTGAGCTTCTTCCGGCAGACGGTGAAAAGATGACCCAGTGTACGGAGGATATCGTCGGTCCGTACATCCTTCATGATTTCTTTCTGTATCACATGCTGCGCACCGGAGCAAAGCCGTCCAAGATCATGCGCCTTGCACAGTACGCTTTCAAGGATGATTATGATGAAGAGACTATCAAAAAATGGTTAGAGGTATTTTTGCGGAGATTCTTTGCGCAGCAGTACAAGAGATCATGTCAGCCGGATGGTCCGAAGGTCGGAACAGTATCGTTATCACCTGCCGGCGATTGGATCATGCCGAGTGATGTCAGCGGCAGCTTGTGGGAGCTTAGCTGAAACCGGATCAAAACACAGCATTAAGGAGATGTTTGGATGGCTTTACAATTGATCACAGGTGTTTCGGGAAGCGGCAAATCCACACTTGCATTTGATATGATAACAGAGGCGGCTGCTGAGGATCGGGACAGTTTTGTTTTTGTTCTTGTTCCCGATCAGTTTTCACAGGAGGCTACCAGGATACTTACCGAAAAAAACGGTGGCGGTATCATCAACATAGACGTGTTGAGTTTCAGAAGACTTGCATACAGAGCGCTTGAAGAGTATGACGGTGAGAGTCGTACGGTCCTGTCCGATGAGGGCAAGATCATGCTTTTGCGCAAGGTTATATCCGATACTAAAAATGAATTAAAATTCTTTACAAAGGGGCTTGACCGTCCGGGATTTCTGGACGAGTGCAAGTCTCTTTTAAGTGAGTTTGCAGAGTATACGGTCGGCGATGATGAGATTGAAAAGCTGATCGAAAAGTTCGGCAGACAATCCAGAACATCTTTAAAACTTTTGGACCTGATGACGATAAAGCACGGTCTGGATGAGAGGATGAGTGGGACCTATCGCATGGCGGATGAGTTGATACCGATGCTTACGGGCATGGTAGATAAGCTTTCATTTTTGGAGGGGGCTACCATATGTATAGATGATTTTACCGGCTTTACTCCGGTTCAGTATAAGCTCATCTCCGCGCTCATGAAAAAATGCAAAAATATGATAGTGACAGTGGCTTTGGACCATGATGACTCCAGAAAAGATGTATTCGGGATCGGAGTCCATACACATAAAAAGCTTATCGAGATCGCGAGGGAAAACGGGATAGCCGTAAACGATGATATAAGAGTAGGCGATGGCAAAAACTTTGACTCCTACAGATTGAGGGATGAACCGGAGCTTTTATTTTTAGAGCAAAACATTTTTAAATATAACGAAAAAAAATACACCGCAAAAAAAACAAATGCGGTAAAAATATATGCATTAAAAAGTGAAAATGAGGAGTGCGGTTTTGTCGCATCTCAGATTAAAAAACTTATAATAAAAGAAAAATGTGATCCGGAAAAGATTGCCGTAGTCACGGGCGATCTGGATGGGTATGAATCTTATATCAGACGTGTGTTTGAGCAGATGCATGTACCATTTTTTATTGATAAAAATAAAAGTCTTGGCATGAATCCTTTGACAGAGTTTGTTTTGTCATTTTTAAACATGATAAATCATGGCTTTGACAGGGAGAGTGTGGTCAGATTTATGAGAGGAGGACTCTCTCCTTTTACTTTTGACGATGCCGATATACTCGAGAACTATATGCTTGCCAGCGGAAGGTGGGGCTATAAGTCATTTGCGGAAGAATGGACCTACGATGTGCATGGTCTGTACAAGGAAAAAATGGACTGGTTAAATAAGTGCAGGACTACCTTTGCCGATGCTTTATCGGATGCCGTAAAGGCCTTTTCCGGTGGCAAAAGATCGGTACGCGATTATACCGAAGCATTGGTAAGATTAATGATAAAAAACACCTGCAGGGAAAAACTTGAAAAGCTTGCCGATGAGTGGGATAAAAATGACGATCCGCTTCTCGCAAACGAATACAGAAGACTGTATAAGACGATGCTTGATATTTTTGATGAGATCGTAGATCTTTTGGGGGATGAAGTAGTGAGTGTGCCGGAGTATATCCGCATACTCAGTGCGGGCATCGCAGAAGGTGTGATAGGGTTCGTCCCGCCGTCAAGAGGACGTGTCGTCATAGGTAATGTGGAGAGGACCAGACTCGGTGAGATCGATCATCTGTTTTTCATCGGAAACAGAGATGATATTTTCCCAAAGGGAAGCGGCTCAAAGGGACTTCTTACCGACAGAGAAAGAGATATGATCGAGGTGTTCTCAGACGAGCTTAAAGTAGTGCTCGCTCCGAATTCAGAAAAGCTCTATGAGCAGGAATTAAACTATATCTATCGTTTGGTCACTAAGCCTAAAAAAAGTCTCACACTTACATATACAAAAATAGATGTGACAGGAGCGGGGAAACGTCCGTCATATCTTATCGACAGGATAGAGGATCTGTTTGGTATAGAAGCTGAAAACATCGAAATAGATACTACTGTTCAACGCGAAAAAGAAACTTCATTTGACTTCAAGAATATAAATAAAAATGAAGCCGAACTGTCTGAGGAGACAGCAAGTGCTCTTTACGGTGATGCTATCGAAGCGAGCATCACCCGTTTTGAAAAATATGCCGCCTGCCCGTACTCTCATTTTTTGGGATACGGATTGAGGTTGAAGGAAAGAGAAGAGTACGATGTAGAGCCTGCAGACAGAGGAAATATCTTTCATAATTCGATGGAAAGCCTGTATAAAATGATGACAGAAAATAACCTCACATGGCGTACCATCGAAGAGGATACATTGCAGGACTTCGCAGAAAAATGCTTTGATAAAGAGAGCGGAGAATGCTATCGGGGAGATGTTTTTTCACAGAATAAAAGAACCGCATATATGCTTAAAAGGATGAAAAAAATATATCTAAAAACAGTTTACTATATGAAAAGGCAAATGTGTGTGGGAGACTTTGATCAGATAGCATCAGAGGCCACATTTAACTCCGATCCGAAGTCGATGGATGAGTTTACGAGCCCTCTGACAAGAGTGGATCTTGGAAAAGGACATCAGCTGAGACTTCGCGGAAGGATAGATAGGATAGATGCTTATGTGACAGGTGATAGAAGGTATATAAAAATACTTGATTATAAAAGCAGCGCAAAAGAACTTGATCTGAACAAAGTATACTATGGTCTTGAACTGCAGCTTTTTACATACCTTGCCATAGCAAAAAGCTATCCCTCGCCTGAAGGAGTGACCGAGAATATGCCTGCAGCGGTTTTCTTTCAGCCCATAGACCAAAAAGAACAAACATGGGAGAAAAAACGCACGGGGGGTGATGATATTGATGAAGCTCTCGCGGCAAGACCGGACGGATTTTTTTCCGATTATGCATACGATTATTTAGATTCGTGTATGGATGACGGCGAGCCCTCGTATGCGATCCCCGCAAGACTTACAAGAGCCGGAGAATTGGCGAGGGGATCGAGAGTTATGGATGAAGAAGATATGGAAAAAATATCCGAGTATACAAATAAATGGATAAAACAAGCGGCAAGAAATATATATAAAGGAGACATCCGAGCACTGTCATATAAATACAGTAGTGAGGAGGGCTGTACGTACTGTCCGTATGCCGGTGTGTGTGGAATAGAACCGAAAACACGTGATGATATGGTAAGGAAATTGGATAGTATCGGAGATGCCAATGATAGGATCACCACAATTACGGTGTCCGTAGAAGAGGGCAATGTTTATGAAATCGATTAAACCAAAGTGGACCGACGAACAAAAAGAGGTTATAAAAGCAAGGGGAGCTGAGATTTTAGTTTCGGCAGCGGCCGGATCAGGAAAGACAGCTGTCCTTGTTGAGCGTATTTATGATCGTATCATGGACGTGGCTGACCCTGTCGATATCGACAGGTTTGTCGTCGTAACCTTTACAAAAGCTGCCGCGGCCGAGATGAAGGAGAGGCTTCGAAAAAGAATAGAAGACGCACTTTCGGATGAAAAGCTGAATCCATCGCAAAAAGACAGACTCCGCAGACAGATAAGACTGATACCCGGTGCGCATATTTCGACTGTGCACAGTTTTTGTAACTATATCATCGGCCAGTATTTTTATCGTATCGGATTGGATCCTGCTTTTAAGGAAGCAGAGGAATCCGAGATCAAACTGATCAAAAATCAGGTACTTGATTCGGTCCTTGAAAGTGAGTATGAAAAAGATGATGAAAGCTTTGAAAGGATCGCATCACTGCGTTCGCTGAATAAAAATGATAAGCTTATAAAAGAGTGGATAATCAAAATGTATGAGAACGCATACAGTGAGCCTTTTCCGGATCAGACCTTGGATGAGTGGGAGGCTCAGCTTAAGATGCCTCTTACTGATGAAAAATCAAAGGCTATCCCCATGCTTATCGGATATGTAAGTCGTATCGCGCAAGGAATAAAAGAAAACACGCAAAGAGTATATGATATAAATAGCAAAGGTTTGACCGGGAAAAAGGACGCCGATACATTTTCAGCCATTGCAGATACCTGCAGGAGCCTGATCACGATCGGTGAATCCTTTGATAATGGAGAAAGAACAGCAGGTAAAGCATATGAAGATATGAAGCTTATCCTTGAAGATATGAACACTAGCGGTCTTCCGAGAAGCGTCACAAAAAAAGAGGGCGCCGAGATGCGTGATGCAGCGATAACTGCCATAAAACCGATCCGTAAAAAACTCGAAGAAACACTCAGAGACGGTCTTTTTAAAAACACTATAGATGAGCATGAAAAAGAGCGCGAAGTGATGGCGGTCACAACCTGCGAGCTGATAGATCTGACACGGAAGTTTTCGGAAGAGTTTGCAAATGAAAAAAGAGAAAGAGGAATAGTTGATTTCAACGACTTGGAGCAGTTTGCACTAAAGATACTTTTTGATACCGATGAGAGCGGAAGAAAAGTAAAGTCCGAAGCTGCAAAAGAACTTTCGGAGTATTTTTGCGAAGTAATGATCGATGAGTATCAGGACTCAAACAGAGTTCAGGATACCATACTTTGGAGTATATCAAAAAGCGATGGATCGGAGGATGACGGAAAAAGCCCGTGGGAGTGTACTGCGAAAAACAGATTTATGGTCGGTGATATAAAGCAGAGTATATACCGCTTCAGACATGCCTGCCCGGATCTGTTCAGACACAAGCTAAACACCTACTCTCACGATAAGGATGCCAATTGCAGAAGGATAGATCTTCATAAAAACTTCAGATCAGATCAAACGATAATCAACTCGACAAACGAGGTTTTTGATCGCATCATGAAGCCCGATATAGGCGGAGTTGATTATGATGAGGATGCCAGGCTTGTATACGGACTAAAAAAGCCTGAGCCGGATGAGGGTACACCGGTCGCAAGAGTGGTGTATGACGATGTGATCTACAGTGAAGTAAACGATGACAGATTTGAGGCGATGTATATCGCTGCCAGGATAAAGGACATGGTAAAGGGAGACGATCCCCTGTACATCGTCGGAGAGGACAATAAATACAGAAGAGTTCGATATGGCGATATAGTTATTCTTTCCCGTGCGGTCATGCCTATCGCATATGAGTACACACGCACGTTCAGATCGGAGGGGGTACCATTTGTCACGGAGCTTACAAATGGCTTTTTTGATGCCAGAGAGGTAAGCCTTGTGATCCAGCTTTTGCAGATCATAGATAACCCGAGGCAGGATATTCCTCTCGCAGGAGTACTTGCAAGCGGGATGTTTGGACTTGATGATGAGATGCTTTCCAAGATAAGAGTTATATATCCTTATGTGGATTTTTATGAAGCGATAACTCTGTATGCAAAAGCGGAAAACCCGGATACTAAGTATGATCAGAAGATAGTAAATCGCCTTAATATCTTTTTGAAGTTGCTTGATGAGTTTCGTAAAAAAGCACCTTTTGTTTCGATGACATCTCTGGTCGAAGACGTTTACAAAAAAACAAATATTTATGGGTTTTTCGATGAATATATGGACAATGATTATGTCAGACGCAGGGCAAATCTTGATTATCTTTTACATATGGTCACGGAGTTTGACAAGACAAGTAAGCAGGGAGTCCATGCCTTTGTAGATTATATCAGATTGGTTCGCGAAAGCGACGCTGACGTGGGTGAGGCTGCGATAGAGGGAGACGGTGAAGACGTTGTAAAACTTATGTCGATCCATAAAAGTAAAGGACTCGAGTTCCCTGTCGTGTTTATCACCAGAGCCGGCTCAGAGGGGGCTCGTATGGATGCCGGACGCTTTGTATATGATATGGATCTCGGGGTCGGAGGACTTTATGATGACAAAGAATACGGATGGACCAAGCGTACTCTGTTTTGGAATATGATACATGTTAAAAATGAAGAGGACGAGCGAGGCGAGCTTTTCAGACTCTTATATGTAGCCATGACCAGGGCAAAAGAGCAGCTGATAGTCGTGCATACCGAGAAAAAGGAAAAAGATTATATAGGGACAAGCTATGAAGACAGGATGGGTATGAAATCTCTTTCGGATATGATGAGAGCTGCGATAATGTCGGATGTGAAGCATGCCTTTTTTGAAACAAGGGAGTTTAAAGACGGGATCATCAAATATTGGGGTGATGTCTTGGATAGAATCCCGAAAGAGTCGTCCGTTTCAGATCGAGATACCAACATTTTTGACACATACGATGGTTATAATGACGAAGTATGGGGAGAAGAAGAACGTAAAAAAGAGCTTCTTCCGGTGAGAGTTTCCGTATCCGAGCTTAAGAAGGCATCTATGGAGGAGTCCTTTTCGCACCCGCAGATAGTTTACAAGCCACCTGAGACAGAGGATCTTCCGAGG
>ONKC01000049.1 GCA_900318295.1 uncultured Eubacteriales bacterium | reverse complement strand
CAAGGATTGTTTCATATCCGTCCTCAAGTCTCATGATAAAAGAATGCGCACTCGCGATCCTTGCTGCTTCCTCGACCTCTTCATCCGTAGCATCAGGTCGTCCGTAGCGTATGTTTTCACGCACTGATCCGGAGAACAGATGCGTATCCTGAAGAACCATCGCTATATTCGATCTCAGGCTGTCTCTTTTGTACGCATGAAGTTCTCTTCCATCGATAAGTATCTGTCCCTCATCTGTATCATAGAATCGGTTTAAAAGATTTGTTATCGTCGTCTTTCCGGCTCCTGTCGATCCCACAAAAGCGACCTTCTGTCCGGGCAATACCTTCAGGTTGATATCCTTAAGTACCTTCTGCTTTGGATCATACCCGAAGCTTACGTGTTCAAGTTCTACTTCGCCCCTGACATTTTTAAGTTCCATAGCCACATCGGCATCCGGCTCTTCTATATCACTGTCCATCACGGTAAACACTCTCTCCGCACCCGCAAGTGCCGCAAAGATAGTATTCACCTGCATTGAAAGTTCATTTACCGGCCTTGAGAACTGTCTCGAATAGTTTACAAAAATAGTCAGACCGCCGATAGTCAGTCCTCCGCCTACGCAGAGTATACCACCGATCATCGCGGTAAGCGAGTAGCATATCTGCCCTATATTTCCCATGATAGGCATGATGATGCTTCCGAAAAACTGTGCCTTTATCTGTTCATTTTTAAGCCTTGTGTTTTTCTCATCGAACTCTTTTATCGCGGCTTTTTCATGGTTGAATACCTTTACAACCTTCTGGCCGGTCACGGTCTCCTCGATATAACCGTTTAGATTTCCGAGAGCCTCCTGCTGACGTCTGAAGTGATCCGAGCTTTTCTTCGCCACACTTATCGCTGTGATAAGCATGACCGGAGTCATGAGTATGGTCACCAGTGAGAGCCAGATGTTTTCCGTCAGCATGATAAAGAGTACACCGACTATATTGATGATACCGGTTATCATCTGGATCACCGTCTGATTGAGCATCTCGCCGATGGCATCGATATCATTTGTAAATCTCGACATGATGTCGCCGACTGTATTTGTATCAAAATATCTGACAGGCATCTGCTGAAGATGATCAAAAAGCGCCTTTCTTATCCTGATCAGAGTCCTTTGAGATACTCCTACCATAATACGAAGTTGGATGTAGTTCGCAACTATGCCCACTCCGTAAATGATCGCCATAGCAATCAGCATCTTCAAAAGCTCAAGTACCGCTTCCTCTATTAGTCCCGTCACATCACCGGTAGCATTTGCGATACCCGATGCACTTTCTGCTATTCTGTCCATGATCGGCTTTAGCATATAGGATCCGATCACGCTTGTCACCGAAAAAACGATAACAAGTATAAATGCCACTATCATCAGATACTTATCTTTTGCAAGGTAAGAGATGATCCTTTTTATGGTCGCTCCGGAGTTTTTGGGCTTGCCTCCGCGCATCTGCATTTCCCTGGATCTTCTTCCGGGTCCCGGTGATACACTTGGTCTTTTATCAGCCATCAGATCGCCACCTCCTTCTCATCAAACTGAGAGAAGCAGATCTCTTTATAGGTCTGATTGCTCTTTAATAATTCATCGTGTGTTCCGATGCCCACGATGTTTCCTTCGTCCATAACGATTATCTTATCCGCATCCATCACAGATGTTATCCTCTGTGCTATGATAAGCTTTGTAGAATCCGGAAGGCATTCCTTTAGGTTTTTCCTTATATTTGCCTCAGTAGCAGTATCCACGGCACTGGTCGAATCATCCAGTATAAGTATCTTCGGTCTTTTCAAGAGCGCTCTTGCGATACAGAGTCTCTGCTTTTGTCCACCGGAAACATTCACACCACCCTGACCGAGATCCCTGTCGTAGCCGTCATTAAAATCCTTTATGAACATGTCTGCCTGAGCCGTCTTAGCCACATCCACGACTTCCTCATCGGTAGCATTTTGATCGCCCCATCTGAGGTTATCGGCGATACTTCCGGAGAAGAGGATATTTTTTTGTAAAACCATCGAGACTCCCTCTCTTAGGTTATAAAGGGAGTAATCCTTTACATCCACATCATCTATGAGAACCTGTCCTTCGTCGCAGTCATACAGACGCGGGATAAGCTGTACCATCGTACTTTTCCCCGAACCCGTACTTCCGATGATCCCGACGGTCTCACCCGGCTCAACCGTAAAAGAGATGTCCTTTAACACGTAATCAGAATGCTTTTTATAGTACTTAAATGCCACATTTTTAAACTCGATCTTTCCTGCCTTTACGGAGAGGTCAGGGCTTTTTGCGTTCTCATCGGTAAGGTCTACCTTCTCATCAAGTACGGCCTTTATTCTCCTCGATGAAACTATCGCCCTCGAGCCCTGAATTATCACAAAAGAAAGCATCATAAGTGACATAAGTATCTGGATCACATAGGTTGTAAACGCTGTCAGATCACCTATCGGCATATCTCCTGCGATGATCTGTTTTCCTCCGAACCATACCACTCCGAGTGTAGTCACATTCATCGTCAGAGTCATCAGAGGGAGCGTGACGATCACTATCTTTATCGCTTTTAACGTCTTTGTTCTGAGCGCTTCGTTTGCTTCATCAAATGTCTCTCTTTCGTGGTCATCACGGACAAAGCTTTTTACCACTCTTTGATTTGTGATGTTTTCCTGCACCCTCGTATTCAGGTGATCAATCCCCTCCTGCATTCTCGTAAACCTTGGGAGTGAAAGCTTCAATACAATCCCGAGTGCGATGATAAGTATAGGTAAAACCACGACCATGACCATCGCAAGCTCCGCGTTCATGATAAACGCCATGATAAGTCCGCCGATCAGCATACCCGGAGCTCGAAGACACATCCTCAAAGCCATGGATATCATGTTTTGAAGATTTGTGATATCATTTGTAAGTCTTGTAACCAAAGATCCCGTGGAAAACTTTTCAATATTTGAAAAAGAAAACCTTTGTATTTTTTCAAAAATATCCTGCCTCAGATCAGCGGCAAAGTTTACCGATGCTTTTACCGCAAAGTAAGCTCCGAGTATCCCTCCGAGCATCATCAACAGAGCCGTTCCTATCATAGCGGCTCCGATAAGGATAATATAACCCGTTCCTTTTGCCTGCACTCCCTCTGCCTGGCCGCACCCGTAGTTTATGATAAGCGCCATAAGCTTTGGTAAAACAACCTCGCCCACAACCTCTATTATCATAAAAATAGGCCCCAGTATAAACGCAGGAAGATAAGGCTTAATATACTTCCAATAATGCTTCATATATCCAAATCTCCTTCACCTTATGAATCTAATCGAAGAGTGATCTCTCCGGTATGAAGTGTTCTGACACTCCCGTCAAGGCACTCTACCACAAGACCGCCCTCATCGTCAATATCAACCGCTTTCGCCTTTTCCCAGTCATCATCCGGGACTCCTGCGATCTTTGCCGGACTTCCGAAGGAGATACTCTTCCCGATGACCATCGACCTTTCTTTATATTCCTTTAAAAATGATCTGTCCGGCAATCTGTCATAATACAATTGTAACTGATTAATAACCGCTGCCGCGATCTCATTTCTGCTTGCATTTATATCGTTAGTATCGTCATAAATATATCCGATAATATCCTTAATATCATCAGGTATTTCTTTTGGTTTTTTTACATTTATCCCGATACCGCAGATCACATATTTGATCCTTCCTGTCTCGGGATCATTTACTGACTCGGTTAGTATTCCGCATATTTTTCTGTCATTTAAATATACATCATTTACCCATTTGATCTTTGCGTCCTTGCCGCACACCTCGCCTATCGCATGTGCCACCGCCACTGCTGCTGCTGTGGTGACAAGTATCAGATCGGAAGCATTTTTATCATCCGGACAAAACAGTATACTCATATATATACCGGTACCGGCAGGTGAAAAAAAGCCTCTGCCTCTGCGACCTTTTCCGCCTGTTTGCATGTCGCTGATGATGACAAAATCTTTCTTTTTTTCATCCCGGACGCGTCTTTTTATTTCTTCATTTGTTGAATCAATCTCTGATAAGACAACTGTTTCGTTATCATTTTTTAATAAAGATCTGATAACCTCCTCAGAAAGAACATCCTTACTTTCAGACATATTTCTTCTCCCACGCGTTTTTTTCACCCCAAAAGATGAAGACCCTCCGGTGGGATCTTTGCTCTCACATAAATCCCGTCCTCACGATAGGTTTCCTCCAAAAGCTGTCCCTTTTGTCTGATGTACTGAAGCCTTCCTGCCTGATCAAAGGGGAACACCTTTTCAATATCTATCATGGAAGAGTTGATGATGGCTTCAAGCTTTTCCAAAAGCTCATCTACTCCCTCTCCCGTTTTTGCACTGATACAGACTCTGTCATCAGCCATAGGATCCTTAATATCTTTTATCAAAGGATTTATATCACATTTATTGATCGCTGTCAATACCGGCTTGCCCTCGATATCAAGTTCCTTTAGTGTCGCATATACCACCTTCATCTGTTCCTCATGGCGTGGATTCGATCCATCCACTACATGCAAAAGGATATCTGCATAGCCCGCCTCCTCCAAGGTAGACCTGAACGCCTTTATGAGTGTATGAGGGAGCTTGTGGATAAAGCCGACGGTGTCGGTAAAAAGTATCTTTTGTCCGCTCTCTGTCACCAAAGACCTGGTCGTGGTATCAAGCGTTGCAAAAAGCTTATCCTCAGACAGCACTCCTGCATCGGTAAGCCTGTTTATAAGCGTAGATTTACCCGCATTTGTATATCCGACTATGGCGATCGTAGGTATAGATGCCTCACTTCTTTCGGCACGCATCACCTCACGATTTTTAACCATATCCTTAAGTTTTGCGTTCAGTGTAGATATCCTGTCGCGGATCTGTCTTCTGTCCACCTCAAGCTTTGTCTCGCCGGGACCTCTGGTTCCGATACCTCCGCCGAGCCTTGATAGTACCTTTCCCATTCCGATAAGGTGAGAAGAGCGATATCTGAGCTGAGCGAGCTCCACCTGAAGCTTTCCCTCTCCGGTCCTTGCATGAGCCGCAAAAATATCAAGTATGAGGACAGTCCTGTCGATGACCTTCATTCCGAGTTCATCGGAAAGATTTTTCATCTGTGCAGGTGATAGCTCATCATCACAGATAAGCATATCAGCCTCGGTAAAGGCCGCCATATCTCTGACCTCATCTATCTTTCCTTTTCCGATATAGGTCGCAGGATGAAAAGCATCTCTTGCCTGTATAAGTCTTCCTACCACCTCTGCTTCCGCGGTCTTTGCAAGCTCCTCAAGCTCATCTAAAGAAGCGTCGACATCAGTTCCGTCACCGATGTCGACCGCAAGTAATATGGCTTTTTCCTTCTGTTTTTCAGTATCAAAGAAAGCTTTTCCCTCACTCACAGGCATTTGCCTCCTCATCGCTCATTTCACCAAGAGGTTTACTTATCCTGATTATATCTCCGGACTTTGCCTCGGCAGCGATCTTTATAAAAAAGCTCTGACCCGGATGAGGACAACTCTCCATTGGTTTTTTCTCATCATCTGTCATCGCCTCTATAACCACGGTCTCGTCGGATCCGTCAGCTCTCATAAGCTCAACCTTATCACCTACCGAAAACTTATTTTTCTGGAAAAGATGATAGGTTCCGTCATCTGCCACACCATCGATCTGGCCAAGATATACCGCACCTTTTTCGTAGGTATTTGCATCGTATATCTGAGACTCATGCGTGGTCGAGCCATAGAAAAATCCTGTTGTAAACTGTCTGTAGGTGCATTTTTTAACTTCATTTTTGTAATGCTCTATATGCGCCTCGTACAGTTTTTCATCTTCAAAATAATCATCTATCGCCTGACGATATGCTCTGATCACCGAAGCCACATAGAGGGCGGTTTTCATGCGTCCTTCTATCTTAAAACTGTCTATCCCGGCGTCGATCAGATCGGGGATGTGATCGATCATGCAAAGATCTTTTGAATTAAAAATATAGGTCCCGCGCTCGTTCTCCTCGACAGGCAGATACTCACCGGGCCTGGTCTCCTCGACTATATGATAACGCCATCTGCAAGGATGTGTGCACGCTCCGAGATTTGCATCGCGTCCCGTAAAGTAGTGACTCAGCAAACACCTTCCGCTGTGCGAGATACACATCGCACCGTGGACGAAGGTCTCTATCTCAAGTTCCTTCGGCGTTTCCTCACATATCCCCTTTATCTCCTTTAACGAAAGTTCTCTGGCTGTCACGACTCTTTTTGCGCCCTGCTCATACCAGAACCTTGCAGTCATCGAGTTTACATTATTTGCCTGGGTGCTTACATGGATGTCGATCTCAGGGCAAACCTGTCTGGCTATCATAAAAACACCCGGATCCGATATGATAAGCGCATCCGGTCCGACTCCTTTAAGCCACTCAAAGTAATCGCGCACTCCCGACAGATCGCGGTCATGCGCGGTTATATTTGCTGTAACATAAACCTTCTTACCCAGACTGTGAGCATACTCGATCCCTTCCTTCATCTCATCGGGAGAAAAGTTTTTCGCTTTTGCTCTCAGTCCGAACTGCTCGCCTCCGATATACACCGCATCCGCACCGTAGATAAATGCTGTCTTTAGCACCTCAAGCGAGGATGCCGGAGATAATAATTCGGGTTTTTTCTTCATAGTATTCCTCTTATTATGTTTATTTCTTTTGACATATCGCCACTCCGTCCTCCACCGGGAGAATAAGAGTGTCAAGCTTTTCATGCTCTGTTATATCCTTTAAAAACTCTCTCAATCTGTCATGTATGGTGCGATCACGCTGCGTGACCGCATATCTTGATTCGACGACAGCGCCGTTGTGAAAGATGTTATCAGCTATCAGTACACCGCCCTCTTCCATAAGGTCGATCAGTATAGGCAGATACGCCGAATACTGGCCTTTGGCCGCATCCAAAAAAATAAGCTGAAAACGTTTTTCTTCTTTTTTCAGAGAGACTATGGCATCCATCGCATCTGCTTTTATGGGAGTGATGCGTGAGTCTTTATCATATTTATTAAAATTACTTAAAGCCTCTTCATATCTTTGATCTATCTTCTCAATAGTAGTGATAAATAAATCGTTGGCACACTCCCTCATAAATAACGCAGAATAGCCTACTGCAGTCCCTATTTCAAGGACATTTTTAACATGTAAAGAACGCAGATAAAAACGCAGTATATCGGCAGTAGTATGTCCGAGTATCGGGACATTTTTACTGATAGCATCCTTCTCTAGTTTAAGAAGGTACTCAGGAAGCTCTTCTCTGAAAAGCTCTAAAAATACATCGATACGTTCTTCCATCCTACACCTCGGTAATGATAGGAAGTATCATCGGATTTCTCTTCATCTTTTTCCAGAGGAAGTCTGCAAGAGCATCCTTTATCTCTGTTTTCATTTTGCCCCAATCAGTAACACCGCGGTCAAACAGTCTGTCCAGAGCAATATTTACAACCTCTTTACACTCATCCATCAGGTTCTCGGATTCGCGCACATATACAAAGCCGCGCGAAACTATATCCGGTCCTGCCAAGACGAGATTTGACCCTCTTTCCAAGGTCAGAACCACGACCATAAGTCCGTTCTCCGACAGATGCTGACGGTCTCTGAGAACGATGTTTCCCACATCTCCGATACCGAGTCCGTCAACCATGATCCCGGCAGACTGAACACTTCCGACCACCTTGGCCTTTTGCTCACCGATCTCAAGCACATCACCGGACTTTAAGATGATCACGTTTTCCTTTTTCACGCCCATCTTTTTGGCAACCTCGCCCTGACCGATGAGGTGACGATATTCTCCGTGAACCGGGATTGAGTATTTCGGCTTTACCAAAGAGTATATAAGCTTTATCTCCTCTTCGCAGGCATGCCCGGATACGTGCGTATCCTGAATGATGACCTTGGCACCCTTCATCGAGAGCTCGTTTATCACCTTTGATACTGATTTTTCGTTTCCCGGTATCGGACGTGATGAGAATATGACCACGTCTCCCGGCTTGATAGTAACCTTTTTATGGATACTTGCAGCGATCCTCGATAGAGCCGCCATCGACTCTCCCTGTGAGCCTGTGGTTATAAGCACAAGCTGATCATCGGTATAGTTACCCATCTGTTCGAGCGAGATCATCATACCCTCGGGAACCTGTATGTATCCCAGCTCGATAGCTGTATTTACTATATTGACCATCGAACGGCCTTCGATAACGACCTTTCTTTTTTGCTTCTTTGCAGAGTTTATGATCTGCTGAACTCTGTCAACATTTGATGCAAAGGTAGCTACTATGATCCTGCTTTTTTCGTTATCCTCAAAAATAGAATCAAAGGTCTTTCCGACTGTTTTCTCGGACTCCGTAAAGCCTGGCTTAAGTACGTTTGTCGAGTCGCACATAAGCGCCAAAACACCCTTTTTACCGAGCTCACCGAATCTGGCGAGGTCGATGGTATCTCCGTAGACGGGGGTATAGTCAACCTTAAAGTCTCCCGTATGAACGATAACGCCCGCAGGTGTATAGATAGCCAAAGCGGCAGAATCTGCGATACTGTGATTCGTACAGATAAACTCTATACGAAAATCTCCCAGATTAATATACTGCCCGTAGGTCACTACCTTTCGCTTTACATTTCCAAGGAGATTATGCTCCTTTAATTTGTTTTCGATGATGGCCATAGTAAGCCTCGTCGCATAGATCGGTGCATTTAACTGCTGCAGCACGTACGGAAGAGACCCGATATGATCCTCGTGTCCGTGCGTGATGACAAAACCTTTAACCTTATCTCTGTTGTCGATAAGGTACGTGATGTCAGGTATCACGAGATCGACACCAAGCATATCATCCTCGGGGAACGCAAGTCCGCAGTCCACGACGATGATACTGCTCTCCGTCTCGAAGGCCGTTATATTCATCCCGATCTGTTCGAGGCCTCCGAGGGGAACGATGCGTATCGTCTCGTTCTCCATATTCTGCTTTTTCTTCAATTTTTAGTTTCACCTTCTTTTCTTTTGTTGTTTATATTTATACGTTCTCGTATAAAAGGTCATTATAAAAATATCAAGACAGTGATATATCCACATCATCCAAAAGCTCTTCAAAAAGGCTTGAAAGAGCGTTCAATGTCGTCTCATCCTCTACCGTCTCATATATCGCTTCATTATCTTCAGTTACGATCTCACGTAAAATAAGAGCCTCAGCTTCCTCCTCATCCTCATCAGAATCCGTAACCAGAAGATAAGTCTGACCACCAAGCTCTGTCTGCTCTAAAATATAAAAATCAAGTTCCTGACCGTCATCATCGGTCAATGTTATCATCCCTTCGTTCATACATACTCCATTCAAACAGACTCAAGATAAGCCTGCAATATGAAAGACGCCGCCAGCTTGTCGACGTATGCTTTCTGATCTTGTTTTTTAACCTTTCCCTCGTCAAGGACTCTTTCGGCGGACACCGTCGTCATCCTCTCATCAATGAGCTCTACGCTAAGTCCTACCTTGGTCTCAAGCTCGGCGGCAAACTCCTCGCTTTTTATAGCCCGGTCTCCCTTTTCTCCGTTCATATGAAGAGGCAAACCCACAACTATCTTTTCAACCTGATACTCTTCGATCAGCTCTCTGATCCTGGCATAAGTCGTGCGAAGCTTTTTCTCGCCTTTTCTGGTGATAGTCTCTATCGGCTGCGCGGTCAGTCCCATGCTGTCGCTGATCGCAACACCCACTGTGGACTTCCCGTAATCCAAGCCCATCACTCGCATCAGTTTTTCCCTTCGAGGTTAAAACGGATATAGTCCTCAAGAAAAACCTCGATGATCTCATCGCGCTCAGCACGCATGATAAGACTTCTCGCTCCCTTATGACTTGTTATATAGGTCGGATCCCCGCTCATCAGATAACCTACGATCTGATTTACAGGATTATATCCTTTCTCAGTCAACGCCGTATACACCGCTGCGATTATATCTCTGACATCATAATCAGCGTCATAGTCTACGTTAAAGTATTGTGTATTGTTGATCTCCGTCATTTCAATCCTCCGTGTCGCATCCTCTCGCACGACCTCTCAAACTCCATAAAGATAAGAATATTCTATACTATTTGAGCATTTTTATCAAGTGTATTTTTAAAAAATGATAAGCCCGTCTCCTACTTTGGCAAGCTTTCCTGACACAAACTCGTGCATTTGGGCAGTTTTTTCATCAACTCCGTATCTGACATATCTCTCATTGAACCCGCACAGATACTTCAGACCATTCCTCATCTCATATTCCTCGAAAAGGATATTCTTTACAGGCTCGTCCTGGAGTCTGATATAGTTGTTTCTCCATTCCTTCGACTTATCTATCAGTATCTCACTGCGTTTTTTCTTTATGGACGGATCAATCTGATCCGGCATTTTTGCCGCGACCGTCCCGTCTCTCATCGAATACTGAAAAATGTGCAGATCTGCAAATCCTACCTTCTCAAGGAATCCGAGTGTCCTTTCAAACTCTTCATCCGTCTCACCCGGGAAACCTACGATCACATCGGTAGTTATGGCCGGGTTATCATAGTACTGTCTTATAAGCTCGACCCTTTCCAAATACTCAGCTGTCGTATAGTGACGATTCATCCTTTTTAGTGTGTCATCGCATCCACTCTGAAGCGACAGATGGAAATGCGGACAAAGCTTTTCACAATCACCAAGCCCCTCAAGCCACTCCTTCGTGATGATACGCGGCTCAAGCGAGCCAAGCCTTATCCTTTTTAAGCCTTCTATATCATTCACCATTTTTATCAGGTTTTGCAAAGGAAGACCTTTTTCATGAACAAAACCATTTGCTCCCTTTTCACTGACCCCATAGGAGGATAAGTGGATCCCGGTGATAACGACCTCCTTATACCCCTGACTCACCTTTTCCTTCACTTCTTTTACCACTTCATCAGCAGGAGTACTTTTTAACTCTCCTCTACCTCTGACATACGGTATAAGACAGTATGAGCAAAACTGATTGCATCCGTCCTGGACCTTTAAAAATGCTCTGGTACGCTGCTTGTGAAGATCGGTCCCGAACGCATCCTCATGAATTCTTCCGGATGCACAGTCACTCTCCGTATATGTTTTTTCAGTGACTTTATCAGATGTTTTGATCATCTTGCCACGTTTAATTAACTCTTCAATAACTCTTTTAGCGATCTCTGATTTATCCCCGTTTCCGAGTGCAAGATCTAAAGACTCGTCCTTTTCAATATCATGATCGCTGTCAACATAGCAACCGACTGCCACAATAAGCGCATCGGGCGCATTTTTCTTCGCACGGTGTATCATCTGACGGCTTTTCCTGTCTGCTATGTTGGTCACGGTGCAGGTATTTATCACGTAGACATCGGCATTTTTATCAAAATCAACGATGGTAAAGCCCTCATTTTTGAAAGCTTTTATCATCTTCTCTGTCTCATAAAAGTTGACCTTGCAGCCCAAGGTCAGGAAAGCAATCTGCATCTTTTTCTCCGTTTTTTCGTTTTACCCCTTGACTTTTCTCTCTGTTTTTACTATCATTAAACCGAAAGAGAAAGAAAGCAAACACACAAGGAGGGCGTATACATGAAGACAGTAAATGTATCACTGAATTCGATTGATAAGGTTAAAGACTTCGTCAATGAGGTTGCTAAGTATAATGCTGAGTTCGACCTCGTTTCAGGTCGTTACGTGATCGATGCGAAGTCTATTATGGGTATCTTCAGCTTGGATCTTTCCAAACCGATCGAGCTGAACATCCACAGTGAAGACGGCAATCTCGAAGAGATCGTCGAAAAGCTTAAGCCATTCATCGTGGATTGATCCGGATTTCTTCTACCGAACCTAGTGCCTCTGCCACAAGCGGAGGCATTATTTTTGTTAACGCTTTTTCGCTCTCTTCTATCTGATCAAGTCTCGGCTTTGTCACCGGATGCTTCGCAACAAATATAGTACAGCAATCCTCGTACGGCTGGATCGATGTCTCGTACGCCCCAATCTGCTGCGACTCGGCTATGATCTCCTGCTTATCCATCGCGATGAGTGGTCTGAACACAGGCATGTTGCAAACCGCATCCGTCGCTGCAAGACTCTGCATCGTCTGACTGGCCACCTGAGCGATACTCTCTCCGGTGATCAGTGCCAAACAGTCTTTTTTTCTTCCGATGGTCTCTGCTATCTGCATCATATATCTTCTCATGATGATAGTGAGCTCATCATGAGGACAGTTCTCATATATCGCCATCTGGATATCGGTAAAGTTAACCACATGGAGAGTGATCGGTCCGGTATACTCACTTATGATCGTAGCCAGATCGATAACCTTTTGCTTTGCTCTCTCTGATGTATACGGCGGTGCATGAAAGTACGTCGCATCTATATTTACTCCTCGCTTCGCTATACGATATCCCGCAACAGGCGAATCGATACCGCCTGACAAAAGGAGCATGGCCTTTCCCGCAGTTCCTACCGGCATACCTCCGACTCCTTGATATCCTGATATATAGACATACGCTGCACGCCTGATCTCGATAAAGACCTTATACTCCGGATTGTGCAGATCAACCTTTGCCGTATCGATATGATTGATGATATAGTCACCTGCTTCTATCGCTATCTCAGGGCTCTCCATCGGATAGGATTTATCGCTCCTTTTTGCAAATGCCTTAAAGGTAAAGGGCTTATCACCGAGTCTCGCCTTGATGTGTTCTACCAAAGCCTCGCAGATATGAGTAAAATCTCTGTCGGCGATCTCTGATACCGGACACACCTGAGACACACCGAACACATGGGTAAGCGCTGTGATGGCCTCGTCTTCGTCATGCTCGGAAAGCGCCTCGACCAAGATCCTCCCCTGCTCTTTCTGCACGCGAAATCTGCCGTCGACGCGCTCCAGACGCTCGATGACGCGGTGAACCAGGGCGTCCTCGAATTTATAACGGTTCTTGCCCTTGATGCCGATCTCGGCGTATTTTACTAAGTATGTTGATGCCATAATATCTTACTCCTTTATTTTCCGCCGCTCCCGGGTAGCTTTAAACTGTCCGTGAGGGCACGCAGAAAACTCATAGAGTTTTCTACGCTTATTTTCTCGAGCGTCACGTTGCACGCGCAGAGAAAACTCTTCGAGTTTTCAATACCTGCGCTGCGCAACGACGTTCGAGACACATCCCTCACTGGACATGTTTAAACTACCCTCGCGCGGCGGTTTACTAGCTTGATTCAATATATTATTATCATAAACATATTTTAGGGATTTAGCAATGTAATCATCGTTTGGTAAACCGCCGAAGGGTCGGCAG
>ONKC01000016.1 GCA_900318295.1 uncultured Eubacteriales bacterium | reverse complement strand
TCTTCTCGGGGGTAGAATATAATCATAGACAGTTCTTCATTTATTAAATGAGAAGGAGGACTGTCTATGAGAAAAGCGATTGATATTGCTTCGATTCAATCATTTTTTACAAATGGAATGGTGTTTGTTACTGAGCACGCTGCAGAAAGAATACGTGAACGAAACATAAGTATTAAAAGTATTCGTTTTTCTGTTATGAACGGAGAGATAATTGAGCAGTACCCTGATGATTATCCTTATCCTAGTTGTTTAATACTTGGGTTTGATGAATGTGGGAAAGCAATGCATATTTGTATGAGTGATGAAGGTAGTTCTAGTCGAATAATTACTGCTTACTACCCTGATGATGCTTTGTGGAAAGATGGTTTTAAGATAAGGAAGGGGGATTGATTTGTTATGAGATGTCTTCTATGTAAATCAGATGAGATGAAAAAAAGCGTCAATACGTATTTTGCAAGGATTGGTGAAAATTATGTCATTATTGAAAATGTACCATGTATGATCTGTTCACAGTGTGGAGAGGTGGTTTATTCAACGGTTGTGCTGGAGAGAATTGATTGCATTCTTAATGATATAAAAGATATTGCCAGTAAAGTATTAATAATGGATTATGAAAAGGCAGCTTGATCAAAGATGTATTTTATCTAGAATGCCGACGGATCTGATATCAAAGGTGTTTTCTGTGGTCGGGCGCAAGTCTGATAGAATCGTGAAAGGAGCGATGAGGATTATGGGAGGACAGGTGCTGGAGCTGGAGGCTGATAAGATAAAGGTGGCCTTGGATAATGCTTATAATGAGGGGTATGATGAGGCATACGATAAGGCATCAAATGAAACGAGAGTTAGTATGGCCAAGACGTTTATTCCGGTATGCAAGAAAGCTGGATTAAGTGTGACTGATGCGGTGGAAAGCCTTGTGTTGAATTCCGGCCTTACACAGGAAGATGCCGAGGCACTTGTGAAGAAGTATTGGTGATTGTTTTACTCGAATAAATCGGGTTTATTTTTCTATGATGATTATCGGGAGGCTACGGCCTCCTGCTTTTTTTACAAGAACGTATCATAAAGATTAATCTTATAGGTTAAAAACCTTGACAAGGTCATATTATGGTCGTAAAATACTTGTATTATGGATGTATTGGAAAGAATAGCGATTAGAACCCGTGAGAAGTACAGCGATATCATCGAGGCTGTCAGGCCGGAGCCTGAGTGCAAGCGCATGTCGATGGAGGAGAGAGCTGCGCAGTTTGCTCCGTTTGCTGCACTTACGGGTTATCATGAGTCCGTTGAGGAGACTGAGGATAAGCACACAGCCGAGAACGAGACGGGTGGTGTATACGCCGCAAAGGAGTCGGATGTGTGGAGCTCATGACTTTCCGTGACGACGGAGGGTACTCTGAGCGTAAGTTCAGGTAAAATGAGCAGCTGTCCGAAGATGGACTTCATGATCTACAGAAAGAAGGTGGAGATATGCCGATCAAGATAAAAGATTCGCTGCCAGCGCAGCAGATACTTGAGAATGAAAACATATTTGTGATGACGGAGTACCGGGCTATGCACCAGGACATCCGTCCGCTTCATGTTCTTATACTGAACCTGATGCCGACAAAGATCGAAACCGAGACACAGTTCCTCAGAAAGCTGTCAAACTCGCCGCTTCAGGTCGAGGTAGAGTTTATGCAGACCAAAAGCTACCAGCCAAGACACGTGGAGGAGAGTCATCTTGACACCTTTTACACGGTGTTTGATGATGTAAAGGATAGACGTTTTGACGGTCTGATCATCACCGGTGCGCCTTTGGAGCATACAAGATTTGAGGATGTTGTCTATTGGAACGAGCTTTGTGAGATAATGGAGTGGTCAAAAACGCATGTTCACTGCACGCTTCACAGTTGCTGGGGAGCTTGCGCGGCGCTTTACTATCACTATGGGATCCCGAGGATTATCATTGATGAAAAGATTTCCGGTGTGTATCCTCATCGTGTGATCAAGAAAAAATCACCGCTGTTTCGTGGGTTTGATGATATATTTGAGATGCCCCACAGTAGAAGCTTTTCGGTACCTGAGAAGGCAGTTGAACTGGAAAAAAGGCTGGAACTTATGGCAGTGTCGGATGAGGCCGGCATAGCTATACTCAAAAGCAAGGACAGCTCGCAGTTTTTCTTCACGGGCCATCCCGAATACGACTCGACGACACTTGCCGGAGAGTATGAGAGAGACACGCTTAAGGGGATGAATCCAAAGGTTCCCGAGCATTATTTCCCGGATGATGATCCTGCTAAAAAGCCTGTTGTTCGCTGGCGCTCTGCGGGGCAGCTTCTGTACAGCAACTGGCTCAACTACTACGTATATCAGTCGACGCCGTATGATGTTGGTGCTATCGACGGTAGCGAAGAGCATGTGAAGGAGGCAGACTCCGGTGAGAACGATACTGTGGAGTGATGTCGGGCTTCTGCCATGTATGCCTACAGGGAAGAGGAGTAAGGGAAAATGAAGAACGATAGAATAGTTGATGATATCATTGAATACTTTAAGCTGATAGCTAAGGTGCCCAGAAAGTCCGGTAATGAGAAAGCTGTAAGCGACATGCTTAAAGAATGGGCCGAGGAGCGAGGCTTCAAGGTTAAGCAGAACAAAGCAAATGATCTGATCATCGATGTCCCGGCTGCGGGTGGGCTTGAGAAAGCACCGCTTGTAGCTCTTCAGGCTCACATGGATATGGTTTGTGTTGCCAAGGAAGGAAAGAAGTTTGATTTTTTCAAAGATCCTATCAGGTTGGTGATCGACGGGAAGGACGGAACCATGAAGGCAGACGGTACGACGCTCGGTGCTGATGATGGGATCGGTGTGGCTATGATCATGGGGATCATGGATGGAAAAATGCCGCACGGTCCGATTCGTGCTATTTTTACAACGAACGAAGAAACTGGTATGGATGGTGCGCTCGCTTTGAAAAAAGAGGATTTGGACGGAGTGAAGTACCTGATAAACATTGATAGTGAGGAGAGTGATACCGTTACGATCAGTTCTGCGGCGGATGCCATTCTTTCCGTGACCAGAAAAGTGAAGACCGTAAAGGCTGAAAACAAACATGCCTTGCAGATAAATCTTTCCGGGCTTCATGGCGGGCATTCCGGTACAGAGATCGATAGGAACTACTGTAATGCAAATATTGCTATGGCACAGATCCTTAAAAATCTCAGAAAAAAAACAAAGTATGAGCTTGTTTATATGCGAGGAGGCACAGCGGATAATGCTATACCGCAGAAGGCAGAGGCGCTTATACAGATAAGAAAAAAGGATGTCGACAAGGTCAGAAAGTTTGTCGAAAAGCAAAAAAAAGATATCATAGATAATTATAAAGAAAAGAACTCGAAGGTTGAGCTCTACACAAGCAGACAGACTGTCTCAAAAAAGGTGCTCGACAAAAACCTGGTTAAAAATACTCTGAAGTACATACTTAAATGCGTAAACGGTGTTTATACTATGTCCGAGGATATAAAAGGACTGGTAGAGAGCTCATCCAATCTCGGACAGATTCGTATCGGTGTAGATGATTTCGGGTTTGAGATCAGACATCAAGCCAGGAGTTCGTCCTCTTCGAAGCTGAAAGAGATCGTAAAAAAGCAGTCAAAGCTTGCCAAGCAATGCAAGATGTCTGTCGAGAAAGAAAGAGGCTCGAAGGCTTGGCCCATAAATAAAAACAGTGTACTGGTCAAGAAAATATGTGATGTATACAGAGATCAAAACGGACATAAGATGAAAGCATTGGCGATCCATGCGGGACTTGAGTGCAGTGTATTCGCCGACCTTAAGCCGGATTTGGATATCGCAAGTATCGGCCCTGACGTAGTGGGTGCGCACTCGCCGGAGGAGACATTAAAGCTCGGATCGATCATAAAGATATGGAAGCTTTTAGAGGGAGTGCTTGGCTCACTTTCCTGATGATAAGTCAAGTTGTAAATATGCATATTAAAAGAGCAGCGTTTGGCTGCTCTTTTTGTATATACGGTATATAAACAGAATCCGGAAAACTAATGATTCTTTATCAACAAGAATGTCTCATGAGATCAAGGCACCATCGGTACGAGGCGTAAGCCTTCCTGCTCGTCAAAACCAAAGATCAGATTCATGTTTTGTACGGCCTGTCCGGCTGCACCCTTGGTGATGTTGTCCATGGCACCCATCATGATGACGCGTCCCGTACGCTCATCGAATCTGATATTTACATCTACGAAGTTGCTTCCCTCGACCCATTTTGTTTCAGGAGGAGTGACATCGTCTAAAACTCTTACGAAATATTCATCCTTGTAATCCTCGTAGTAAGCGTTTTTAAGCTCATCTGCGGTGTGATCACCGACCAAGTTGGCATATGCGGTGATGAGGATACCTCTATTCATCGGGATCAGATGCGGAGTAAAGTTAAGAGTCACATCCTCGCCCGATATATATGACAGCTGATCCTCGATTTCAGGAGTGTGGCGATGAGTCGCAACTGCATACGCCTTTACGTTTTCATTTACCTCGCAGAAGAGATTTGGAACCTTTGCTCCACGACCTGCACCCGAAGTTCCCGATTTTGCATCGATGATAAGAGTTTTTGTATCGATCCAGCCTCTTTTAGCAAGTGGTGCGATAGAAAGAGTGGAGCATGTAGGATAGCAGCCCGGATTTGCGATAAGACGAGCCTTTTTGATATCCTCACGGTTGATCTCGCACAGACCGTACACGGCCTCGGCTACGAGTTCAGGGCTTTTATGCTCGATTCCGTACCATTTTTCATACTTGGCTACATCCTTGATACGGTAGTCTGCGGAAAGGTCGATAACCTTTGCCTTTTTAAGGATGTCATCAGTTAGGATTCCGGCCAGATAACCCTGAGGAGTTGCTGTAAAAATGACATCGACCTCATCAGCAAGCTTATTCAGATCATCGCCTTTGCAGATATCAGGTACAAGTTTCGTAAAGTTCCCGAATACTGATGCGAACTTCTGATCCACGTATGATCTTGAGCCATACCAAGCGATCTCTACTTCTTTATGATTTAGAAGGATGCGTACCAGCTCCTGACCTGCGTAGCCTGTCGCTCCTATGATTCCTGCTTTTATCATGATTAACCTCCATAACGAGCATATGTGCGAGTCACCGCATGCGTGCATTCAGCACGTATGTCGGATCAAAGGCTATTTGTGCTCGTCGCAAATAGCCGTGTGAACAATCAGCAAATCAGCGTGATTTTTCACACTAAACTCCATCTTGATATTTTCGATTTGACAATTATACACGAAATTAAGTAGTTTTGCAAGAGTGCGAGGCATTTTTTTCTTTTTTTTACTTGCATAAATCGACCTAAAAGGGTATACTATATGGCGTGCATATGCGTGCACATATAATTATAAGAAATCAGAGCGCAACGCCAAAGCGTTTTTTGGGGACCGGGAGGCCCGGATGCGCCGGAATGGAGGAAGATCATGAAGGAAAAAGTTATACTTGCATACTCGGGAGGTCTTGATACTACAGCGATCATCCCGTGGTTAAAGGAGAATTTTGACTATGAGGTTATCTGTGTCTGCATCGACTGCGGACAGGAGGAGGAGCTCGATGGACTTGAGGAGCGCGCAAAGAGCTGTGGCGCCGCTAAACTTTACATCGAGGACGTCGTTGATGAGCTCTGCGAGGACTTCATCATGCCGTGTGTGAAGGCACACGCTGTCTATGAGAATAAATATCTGCTTGGAACATCGATGGCAAGACCCCTTATCGCAAAGCGTCTTGTGGAGATCGCTCGTAAAGAGGGAGCTTCAGCTATCTGCCATGGTGCGACTGGTAAAGGAAATGACCAGATCCGTTTCGAGCTCGGCATCAAGGCTCTTGCTCCGGATCTGAAGATCATCGCAGCTTGGAGATCTGACAAATGGACCATGGACTCTCGTGAGTCTGAGATCGAGTACTGCCGCGAGCATGGTATCACTCTGCCTTTCAGCGCGGACTCCAGCTACTCACGTGACCGAAACATCTGGCATATCTCACATGAGGGACTCGAGCTCGAGGATCCTGCAAATGCTCCGAACTTTGATCATCTACTCGTACTCGGTGTGTCACCGGAGAAGGCACCTGAGGAAGGTGAGGTTGTCACTATGACATTTGAGAAGGGTGTTCCGACATCTATTAACGGTAAAAAAATGAAGGTTGCCGATATCATCCGTGAGCTCAATAAGCTTGGCGGAAAGCACGGTATCGGAATTGTTGATATCGTAGAGAACCGTGTTGTAGGTATGAAGAGCCGTGGTGTATATGAGACACCGGGTGGAACCATCCTTTACGAGGCACATCAGCAGCTTGAGGAGCTGATCCTCGACAGAGAGACTACAGACCTCAAACTTGATATGGGCAACAAGCTTGCACAGATCACATATGAGGGCAAGTGGTTCAGCCCGCTTCGTGAGGCCGTGTGTGCTTTTATCGACAAAACTCAGGAGTATGTTACAGGAGAGGTTAAGTTCAAGCTTTACAAGGGTAATATCATCAAGCAGGGAACTACATCACCGTACAGCCTGTATGATGAGGATATCGCATCATTTACTACGGGTGATCTTTACGACCATCATGACGCAGAGGGATTCATCAATCTGTTCGGATTGTCAACAAAAGTACGTGCACTTAAACTAAACAAGTAATGATTTGAGGTGTTTAACCTATGATTGAACAAGGACTCGAGGTTTTTGAGAATATCGAACCGATTGATGGAGGCGTGACCGCTGCAAAGGGGTTTCAGGCCTCCAGCGTTGCGGCCGGGATCAAGTACAAGGGACGCGAGGATATGGCGCTGGTGTACAGTGAGTATCCCTGTACTCTTGGTGCGACCTTTACACAGAATGTGTTTGCTGCCGCACCGGTTATATATGACCGAGAGATTCTTAAAAATGGCAATCCCGTGCATGCTGTCGTTTTGAACACGGGTATTGCGAATGCCGGTACGGGTCTTCGAGGAAAGGAGACCAACCTGTTTATGGCTGCCGAGATGGCCAGAGAGCTGGGTGTGAGACCTGACGAGGTGCTTACCTGCTCGACAGGAGTTATCGGCTATCAGCTGAATGAAGAGCCTATATATGAGGGTGTTAAGAAGCTGAAGGAAAGACTCGATGATACCAGAGAGAACGCATTTAAAGCAGCGATGGCTATCATGACGACAGATACTGTTCAAAAAGAAGCCGCCTGCAGCTTTACGATCGACGGTAAGACCGTAACTGTCGGAGGTATGACTAAGGGTTCCGGTATGATACACCCTGATATGGCTACGATGCTTTCGGTGACAACTACCGACGCAAAGATCGATCAGTATGTGCTTCAGGAGCTTGTAAGTGAAGCTGTCGATGACAGCTTTAATATGATCTCTGTCGACAGAGATACATCTACAAATGATACATATATTGTTATGGCTAATGGTAGATCTGATTTGAAGATCGAAAAAGATACCAAAGCCTATGAGTTGTTTAGAGAGGCTCTCAGATATGTTTGTATCACTTTAGCTAAAAAAATGGCTGCAGACGGAGAGGGAGCAACACGTATGCTCGAGGTCATCGTGACCGGTGCCAAGACTCATGAGGACGCGAGAAAGCTCGCAAGATCCGTCACATCGTCTAACCTTGTTAAGGCAATGGTTTATGGTGCTGATGCAAACAGCGGAAGAATACTTGATGCTCTTGGATATGCCGGAGTGGACTTTGATCCTGATAAGGTTGACGTGACATTTTTACATGAAGATGATATGATGCTTTTGGCTCAGGACGGTGTTATATGCAAGGTCGATGAGGATAAGGCGACCGAGTGGATGAAGCAGGACAAGGTTACATTTTTATGCGAGCTGAAGCAGGGACGCGAGGGCGCTACGGCGTGGGGGTGTGACCTCACGCATGACTACGTCAATATCAACGGAGATTACCGAAGTTAATTATCGGCTCCTCGGAATATATCTCCTGCCGCTGACGCTGAGAGAAGATGTATTCCACGAGTGTGAGAGTTTTAAAATATCCGAAAAGAATGGAGAATGATTGAGATGAGTAATGTAATGGATGAGATCACAAATAAAGCTGAGATACTTATAGAGGCGCTGCCGTATATAAGAGATTTCAGCGGAAAGAAGGTTGTAGTCAAGTACGGAGGTTCGGCGATGCTTGACGGACAGCTGCAGAGAAGCGTGATCAAGGATGTGGCTCTTTTAAAACTTGTCGGGATGCATCCAATCATCGTACATGGTGGTGGTAAAGAGATCAACAAATGGCTTGGATATATGGGCAAGGAGAGTGAGTTTGTCGACGGACTCAGAGTGACCGATAAGGATACCATGGAGGTCGCCGAGATGGTTCTTAACAAGGTAAACAAGCATCTTGTCCAGGAGATGGAGAAGCAGGGCGTCAAAGCTGCCGGTGTTTGCGGTAAAGACGGCGGAATGCTTCACTGTAAGAAAAAAATGCCAAACGGAAAAGATATCGGTTACGTCGGTGAAGTAGTCTCAGTAAATACAGAGCTTATTGATACGCTCATAGAAAACGATTTCGTGCCGATCATCGCACCTGTAGGTCTGAATGAGCATTATCATGCGATCAATATAAACGCAGATGAGGCTGCTTCGGCAGTAGCCAAAGCGATGCATGCCGAAAAACTCGCCTACATGACAGATATCGAAGGCGTGTGCAAAGACCCCGATGATCCGTCAACTCTGATATCCGTTCTCTCACTTGATGAAGCAAAACAGCTTATCAAGGACGGTACCATCGGCGGCGGTATGATCCCGAAGATCAAAAACTGCGTCGAGGCTGTCGAGCAGGGAGTAAACAGAGTGCATATTCTTGACGGAAGACGCGAGCATTGTTTACTTCTCGAGTTCTTCACTCGCAAGGGTATCGGTACCGCTATCATAGATAACAAGGTTAATCTTTACCCTCATGAAAACGATTGATAAGCAAGAATAATATTTATTGATCACCAAAGCCTGATCGTGCTATGGTTACAGTATTGGAGGCTATTATGATAGAAAAGATAAATGAATACGACTCGCACATGATAAACACCTACGTGCGTCACAAGATAATCTTCGACCACGGCGAAGGCGTCTGCCTTTACGACATCGACGGCAAGCGCTATCTTGACTTCGGTGGTGGAATAGCAGTAAATGCACTCGGCTACAGCTGCGATCCTTATAAAGAAGCAATGAAAGCTCAGATCGATAAGGGAATGCATTTTTCCAACTATTTTTATTCTGAGCCGCTCGGAGAAGCCGCAAAAAACGTCTGTGATATCACAGGCATGGACAAGGTGTTTTTCTGTAACTCCGGATCCGAGGCAAATGAGGGCGCATTAAAGCTTGCCAGGAAATACGCTATCGTAAACGGTCACGAGCATCGCCACGATATCGTTTCTTTTGATAAGGCATTTCACGGAAGGAGTATGGGTGCACTTTCGGTGACAGGTACAAAAAAATACCGCGAGCCTTACGAGCCTATGCTTTCAGGCGTAAGTTTTGCTACCTACAACGATCTGGATTCTGTAAAGTCCCTCGTGACAGACAACACATATGCGATCATTGTTGAAGCGCTGCAGGGAGAGGGCGGTATCTATCCTGCCGAACCGGAGTTCATTCAGGGAATCAGGAAGATATGCGACGAAAAGGATATCATCATGATCTGTGATGAGGTTCAGTGCGGTATGGGACGTTCCGGAAAAATGTTTGCGTTCGAGCATTATGGGATACGTCCTGACATCATGACGATGGCAAAGGGTATTGGAGCCGGTATCACGGTCGGTTGTTTTGCCGCGCCTGCTAAGGTTGCTGACTGCATGGTTCCGGGTGATCACGGCACGACATTTGGCGGAAATCCACTGTCTATGACAGCGGTAAATGCAACAATAGAGCAGTTTAAAAAACAAAACATCGTGGAACACGCCAAAGAGATGGGCGAGTATCTGGGTAAAAAGCTTCAGGAGCTTGTAGATAAGCATGATGTTTGTGCTTCGACCAGGGGACTTGGATTGATGCGCGGGCTCGAGTTGAAGGAGCCGGTGGCAGAGTATGTCAACAAGGCTTTGGATGCAGGGCTTATCCTGATGGCAGCCGGAGCAAACGTGATACGTTTTGTGCCACCCCTTGTTATCGAGAAAAGAGATATTGATGAGATGTTTGATATACTCGACTTAAAAGTTTTGTAAAATTCTTGTTGTAAAATCTTAAAACTGTTGTATAATATTGGTAGACTCATACATCTTCCTCCGGACAGAATGGAGGAAGCATATGGAAAAGAAAAACAGGATGCAGCTCGTGATGGGTATTGCGGCTGTGTTTTTGTGCGGCATCGCATATTTAGTCCTGGGTCCGTCAGGGGCCTCATTGAAGGCTGATAGTGCGAGCGGCACGGAGTTTGTAGCAGGTCACGAGAGGGCTGATACTGTCACTGACAGTGCTTCGGTGTCTGCAGGTGCTGTATATGTCTACATCTGCGGAGCTGTAAAAAAGCCCGGTGTATATAAGTTTGACCATGATCCGCGCCTGGTTGAGGCATTGGATGAGGCGGGTGGATTTACCAAAAAGGCAGATAAGACATCAGTAAATCTTGCTTCGCGTCTTAGCGACGGTGATCAGGTTGTGATCGGTGAGAAGGGTGATCATGGAGCTGAGATCTCAGGTATGAAGAGCGATTCGGGCTCAGACTCATCCGGTCTTATTGATATCAATACAGCCGGGGTCGAGGAACTAAAGCAGATCCCAGGTATCGGTGATTCGAAAGCAAATGCGATAGTTTCATATCGAAGTGAGCATGGCAGATTTAAAAATATTGAGGATTTGATGCAGATTACAGGTATCAAGCAGGGAATTTTTGATAAGATCAAGGATCATATCAGGGTGTGAGATTAGCAGTTGGAGGAAAAGATAGATGGCAAAGCGCGTTTTGGTTGTAGATGATGAGAAACTGATCGTAAAAGGTATCAGGTTTTCTTTGGAGCAGGACGGTATGGAAGTTGATGCGGCTTATGACGGTGAGGAGGCTGTCGAGGCCGTTCGTCAGAATTCTTTTGATGTGATTCTTCTCGACGTGATGCTTCCGAAGATGTCAGGCTTTGAGGTATGCCAGCAGATCAGGGAGTTTTCTGATGTTCCGATCATCATGCTTACAGCCAAGGGCGACGATATGGATAAGATCTTAGGACTCGAATACGGGGCGGATGACTATATTACCAAACCCTTTAACATACTTGAAGTAAAGGCCCGCATCAAGGCTATCATCAGGAGAAGCGGAAAGAAGGATTCTTCATCAGCTGTTCCGGAGAAGGAAGTTGTTACTGATTATGACGGGCTGAAAGTGGATATCGAAGGCAGACAGGTGTTTATCAATAATTCAGAGATCAATCTCACGGCAAAGGAGTTTGATCTTCTCGAGCTTTTGATGACTCACAGCGGGAAAGTATATTCGCGTGAGCAGCTGCTCGATGAGATCTGGGGCAAGTCATATCCGGGGGATGTTCGTACGGTGGACGTGCATATCAGACGTCTGAGAGAGAAGATCGAAGAACTGCCTAGCGAGCCAAAATATATTCATACCAAGTGGGGTGTTGGTTATTATTTCAAGGGCTAAAAAAGCATTCCGAAAGCTAAAAAGTCTTCGATTCCAAAGTCTTATGGTGCTGGTATTTATCGGTGTTTTGCCTTTGGTTCTTTTTTCGTTGATTCTTTTGAACTCTTATCGTTCACGTGCTATCGAACAGCAGACCATAAAGATTCAAACGCGTGGTGCGGTGCTGTGTAATCTGATCACGTCCTCTGCATTTTTCACGAATGATGTCACAAGCAAAGTGGATTCTGAGCTCACTCAGGTGTCGGATATCTATGACGGAAGGGTCATGGTAGTCGATAGTGGTCTTAAGGTGCTCAGAGACACCTATGGATTTGAGGAAGGAAAAACACTTCTTATTCCTGAGGTCGCGCCTGTGATCACAGGCAGAGTCGCAAATGTCACATTGGTCCAGTCAGATCATGTATTGATAGTGTTGCCGGTATATCAGGCTGATCAGTCATCTGTGGGCGGAGCAGTCGTGATGAATTTCTCTCTGGGAGAGGTTGTAAAGATGTATCAGAGCATCAGGACTATCCTGTTTACGATGCTTTTGTGCCTCGGAGTGATCGTGCTTGTCGTGGCTGCGCTGTACTCAGCAAGGGTTGTAAGACCTGTTCAGGAGATGACCGGTCAGGTTAAAAAAATAAGTGAGGGCGATTTTTCCGAGCAGATGAATATCCACGGTTACGATGAGGTCGAGAGGCTTTCTGATGAGTTTAACCACATGCTTTCCGATCTTCAAAACCTCGAGGATGCCCGTCAGGAGTTCGTTTCAAACGTGTCTCATGAGTTAAAAACTCCCATCACATCGATGAAGGTTCTGTCCGAGTCGCTACAGGGTCAGGAAGGACTTCCGGTCGAGCTTTATCAGGAGTTTATGGAGGATATCGGAACCGAGCTTGACCGAATGAATGAGATCATAAACGATTTGCTTTCATTGGTAAAAATGGACCGTACCGCGGCAACTCAGGTAAATATTACTGAGGTAAATGTAAACGAATATATAGAGAGACTTTTAAAGCAGCTGCAGCCTATTGCGGATAAAAGAAATATCGATATTATTTATGAAAGTGTCCGTCCTGTGGAGGCTCAGATCGACGAAGTTAAGCTTGGTATGGCGTTTAGAAACCTTATAGAAAATGCGATAAAATACAACTATGATGACGGTTGGGTCAGAGTGTCGCTTAATGCGGATCATAAGTTCTTTTATCTGAAGGTTTCAGACTCGGGTGAAGGTATCCCGGAAGAACTTCAGGATCATATTTTTGAAAGATTTTATCGCGTTGATAAGGCCAGAGCAAGAGAGACCGGAGGATCCGGACTCGGACTGGCAATCACAAGAAGTGCGATTTTGCTTCATCATGGTTCGATAAAGGTACACTCTGTGGAAAAGCAGGGAACGACCTTTAATGTAAGGATACCGCTACAGTATCTGGAATGACATAGGGGATAAATGTCCGACATGTGTGCCGGAAGCACACATGCGGTGACTTGCACATAGTGCTCATCGTGGAGGATATCATGAAAAGAAAGAATTTGAAGATAATGATTCTTTTGGTGCTGAGTTTATCAGTGCTTCTTTTCGGATGCGAAAATGATTCCTACACCGATGAGAATTCTTACAGAGTTTATTATCTTGATTCTGCCGGTGAAAAGCTTATTTCGGAGAATTATACTGTCAGTCCTGAGGCGAAGGATACGGTATCCGTGGCAACAGAGCTTATCCATGCGCTCGAGAAAAACGGTGACAGCGACAGATATATCAATCCTATCGAGCCGGATATCGAGTTTGATGAGTTACAGCTTGACGAGAATCAGATGTCTGTGTTTTTTACCGGCGCATACAATAATAAAACCGGTGTTACAGAAGTGCTTAGCAGAGCGGCTATCGTAAAGACTCTTTTACAGGTCAAAGGGATCGATAAGATTGAGTTTTTTGTAGAGGATCAGCCGCTGATGGTTGGCGGAGAGAGTGTAGGACAGATGGATAGTTCTACATTTGTTGAGGATCTGGGTAACAGGGGAGAACCACAGAGTCGCAAAGTAAAGCTTTATTTTGCGGATAGCAAGGGCCAGAGCCTGATACCGACAGAAACAGTAGTAACATATCCTGCATCCGAAAAAATGGCGAAGCTTTTGGTTGATTCGCTTATAGCAGGACCTGAAGCGATCAAAGATCAGAAGACCGACGGGCTCTTACGTACGCTTCCTGCGGGAACGGTATTAAATGATGTAACTATACGTGATAATATTTGTTATCTTGATTTTTCGCGTGAATTTGCAGAGCTCCTTCCGAATGTTACCAGCGATGTGACGGTATACTCCATCGTTGATACACTTTGTGAGCTTCCGAGTATATCTAGAGTGCAGTTCACGATCAATAGCGGGGTTAGGGAAATATATGGAGAAACTAAAGGCTTTAATAAGGCTCTTGAAAGGAATCTTGATATCATCAGGTCGTAGACCGTTATGCTGTATTTTAATATTTATAATACTTTGGATACTTGGCTTTTACAAGCCGATTTATAATGATACGGGTCCGCCTGATGCAGACAAAGTAAGACTGATCGCTTCAGTCGAAGCGATGATTATCAGTGATGATAAATACGAGCTTACCGTATGTGATGTAGTCACTGAAGAGGGTAAAAATTACTGCAATAGACTAAAACTCTTTTCCGGGAACACAAACAAATCAAAAAGGGAAGATGAACCACTTCCCGATCTGAAGATCGGAAACACTATTTCTTTTAACGGGACTATCAAGTCCTTTCGACCTCCCGGAAATCCAGGACAATTTAATGAGCAAGCCTATTATCGTTCTCAAGGTATCGATGCGAGATGTTTTGTGTCTGATATCAGGATTATAAATGATGATAGGGATGAGATCGCAAACGCTTTGTACAAGGTGCGGGGCTTATTTCGTGATGCCTTTTATAAGCTTTTGCCGGGGAAGGAAGCCGGAATAATCACAGCGATGGTCCTTGGAGAAAAGCAGGGGCTTGACGAGGATGTGAAGGAGCTTTATCGTGAAAACGGTATCGCACATATTTTAGCGATATCCGGACTTCATATATCTATGATCGGTATGGGGCTATTTTTCATACTGAGAAAGACACTGTTTTCACTCAAAGTATCAGCGGTTATTACGGGTTTTTTCCTGTTTTTGTACGGACAGCTGACAGGTTTTCCTGTCGCGACAAGACGAGCATTTACAATGACACTGATACTTCTGACAGCTAAGTTTGTGGGTGAGAGATTTGACAGGTTAAATGCGCTTTCTTTGGCCGCGATAATCGAGCTTATAACTCATCCTGAGTCGTTGTATCAAAGCGGATTCTTGTTATCTTACGGTACGGTTTTAGGTATAATACTCTTTGTATCTGAGTTTGAAAAGATAAGTATCGGTGATGTGGGATCGATAAGACAGGCTTTATTTTCTGTGATTTCGGGAAGTATGGGAGTGAGCCTTGTTACTTTGCCGATAATCATACAGAGCTATCACGAGATCCCGGTGTTTTCAGTACTGGTAAATACATTGCTGTTACCTTTGATGAGTCTTTTGTTGGGGATGTCTCTTTTAGGTGGAGCGGTTTATATCGTGACGGCTGATGTCGGAAGATTTTTCTTTGGTATCGTTTACTATATTTTGCAGGTTTATCAGGGCTTATGCGAGGTAGTGTCATCAATCAACTTTAGTAGTGTGATAATTGGTCATCGGAGTGCGGCGAGTATCGTTGTTTATTACTTGATTTTGGTTGCTTTGTCGCATACGAATGTTTGCTTCTACACTCGGAAGGCGCCATTCGGCTTAATTCCTCGTGTAGGGCGCAAATATTCGTATGCTTTGGGAAATGTAAATGCATCCACGAAAAAGAAAACTAAAACTTTTTCGGCAATAAAACTGATATTCCTCATTGTAAATGTTATATTATTTATAGTTCCTGATAATATTCCATCCGACTTAACCATTACGAATATTGATGTGGGACAAGGTGATTGCGCCTGTATTATGTGCGAGGATAAGGTGATATTGATAGACGGAGGAAGCAGTGATGTCAGCGAGGTTGCAAAGTACAGGATCGTGCCGTTTTTAAAATACTATGGTATTGACACGATCGACTATATGATCATCACTCACAGCGATGCTGACCACGTGAACGGATTCGAGGAGATACTGAATAAAGAAGATCATTTTGGGCTTAGTATTAAAAATGTCGTGATGCCGCAGATTTCCGGTATCGATAAGGCTTATAATAACTTTGAAAAGATAGTAAATGCTTCGCACAAAAACCTTATCAGGATTTGTGCAGGCGACATGCTTCGATTTAGAGATATGAGTCTTACCTGTCTTCATCCGAATGTAGGATATGCATGGGAGGATGCAAATGATTATTCAACTGTTTTAGAACTGAATTATAAGGGCTTTAAAGGTATTTTTACAGGTGACCTGGGATTTCATGGTGAGGAGGCTGTCGCCATGCGACTTGAAGATGTAGACTATCTGAAGGTAGGACATCATGGTTCTAAGTACTCATCATCCGAGTCATTTTTATCGAAGGTCAGGCCTGAGATAGCAGTTGCCAGCGCGGGATATAAGAATCGTTATCATCATCCGGCGAAAGAAGCCATAGAAAGGATACTAAGCTGTGGCAGTACATTTTTTAGTACTATCGACTCCGGCGCCGTGACTACTCATACAGACGGAATGAATATACGGGTATCCGGGTTTAGGGATGGGTGAGATGACCTAATTATCCTTGATTTTTCGAGTGTGATTAGGTATAATATCTAATATGGGTGAAAAGTATGCTAATACCGGCATGAGTAAGACTGCCAAGATAAAGAAAATCCTTCTTTACGTCTTGGTAGGTTTGTTTTTTGTGTCTATTTCCGTGGTTTATTACTATGTGCTTTATTCAAAAACTATGGCCGGGATCGAAAAGACTGCCGAGCTTAATGCTACACAGTCCGCTGAGCAGATCAATATGCAACTTTCCAAACGCATAAACATCTTAAAGCTTACTGCGTACACTCTTGATAAAATGCTCGGAGATCATCGTTCAAACAGTGACATACTTGATTTTCTAAATGATGAGTCAGTATCTGTAAAGGATTCTCTTATCACGGATTCTACCGGTATCTACGGCTATATAAACGGAGAATACTTGGATGGTTCAGGGTGGGTTCCGGAGCCTGGTTATGATGCCACCAAAAGGCCGTGGTATATAGATGCCATGTCCGGAAACGGTGAAATAGTGATGGCCGATCCTTATATGGATCTCGATACCGGAAAGATGATGACAGCGATCGTAAAAACTCTCGTCGACGGTAAAAGCGTCGTGGGTATGGATGTTTCGATGGAAGAGTTTCAGAGTACGACAAAGGAGCATGTTTCGCACCATCTTTCAAATGAAGAGTACATCATAAACTCAAACGGTTTGATCATCGCAAGCTCTGATGAAAAGCTGATTGGAAAGTATGAAAATGAGGATTTTGATACGCTTGAGTTTGCCATATCAGAGTATCGGGATGCCCATGGTGACGATGAGCAGTTTGTCATGGATTATGCGAGTAACGATTACATCATACAGGTAAAGGATCTGGATCTGAGATGGAAGTATGTTTCGGTTATTGATGTGACTGACAGCTTTGAAAACCTTCGTATACCTCTTTATGTTACCATAACTGTTGCGACGATCACGGTAGCCTTGCTGATATTCTTTATGATACGTTCTGACAGAAAAGCAAGGGAAGCCAGAAATCTTGTTGAGTTGTCCGAGAAAGCCATGGCAGCAAGTGAGGCAAAGAGCTCATTTTTGTCAAGTATGTCTCATGAGATTCGTACTCCTATCAATGCCATCATCGGAATGAACGAGATGATCCTGAGGGAGAGCGAGGATAAGGATGTACTTAAGTACTCCGAGGATATAAAGACTGCAGGGAATACACTGTTAAACCTCATAAATGATATTCTTGATTTTTCAAAGATAGAAGCCGGCAAGATTGAGATAATACCGGCTGACTATGATCTGTCATCGGTTTTGAATGACCTTGTAAATATGGTTTCGACTCGTGCGACGAATAAAGATTTGAGTCTAAAGCTCGATTTTGATCAGAATATCCCCAGAGGACTTCACGGTGATGAGGTGCGTATCAAACAGGCTATCACCAATATCCTTACTAATGCGGTAAAGTATACTGAAAAGGGTGGTATCACGTTCATCGTCAGCTTTGCTGAAAGAGTGTATGAGAGGGATATCATAGATCTTATCGTCGAGGTCAAGGATACCGGCATCGGTATCAAAAAAGAGGATATGGAGAAGCTCTTCTCGAAGTTTGAAAGGATCGAAGAGGACAGAAATCGAAATATAGAAGGCACCGGACTTGGTATGAGTATCACTCAGCAGATACTCGAAATGATGGGGTCTGCGCTTGAGGTGAAGAGCGTATACGGAAAGGGATCTACCTTCAGGTTTTCCGTTCCGCAGAGAGTTGTCGACTGGGAGCCGATAGGTGATTATAAAAAGACTTTTGAGGATCATTTAAAGTCCAGGAAGAAGTATAAGGAAAGCCTTAAAGCGCCCGATGCACGTATACTTATTGTCGATGATAATCCGATGAATCTCGTTGTCATTCAAAACCTTATTAAGAGAACCGAGATTCAGATTGATAAAGCAGAAAGCGGAGATGAGGCACTGCACCTGCTCCAGTTTACCAAATACGACATGATCTTTTTGGATCATATGATGCCGGAAAAGGACGGTATCGAGACACTTCATGCGTTAAAGTCTCAGAAAAACAATCAAAATATAAACACTCCTGCGATATGTCTGACTGCAAATGCGGTTGCGGGTGCCAGAGAGAAGTATTTGGAGGAGGGCTTTGATGATTATCTGTCAAAGCCTGTTGATCCCGATGCACTTGAGGATATGCTTATCGAATATCTTCCCGAGGATCTGGTATCGCTTGTGGAGACCGATGTGCTCGATACATCCGAGTCCGAACATGAGCCAAGTGTCAGCTTGGAAACGGATTCAGTTCAGTTTGGACCGAGTAAGAGACATGAGGATATTTCTCAAAAATATAAAAAGATCACTCTTTCCGATCTGAATAAAAATATAGTATTTACGAATGAGAATTGTATCGGATGTAATAAATGTATAAATGTCTGCTCGGCGATAGGAGCCAGTGTTTCCGTAGATGTGGACGGAAAGTATAAGGTTGAAGTGGACGGTACAAAGTGTGTTGCCTGCGGAAGCTGTATCGATGTATGCGTGCACGACGCGAGAGAGTTCAGGGATGATACGGAGCGATTTATAAAGGATCTGGAAAACGGAGAGAAGATATCTCTGCTTTTAGCACCCGCGTTTAAGGCAAACTACCCCGATGAGTATGACAGTGTCCTGGGAGGCCTCAAAAAAATGGGCGTCAATCGAATTATCAGCGTGGCTTTTGGTGCTGATATATGTACATGGGGATACATTAACTATATTCAAAAGCATGACTTTTTGGGAGGCATCAGTCAGCCATGCCCTGCTCTGGTTTCTTATATCGAAAGATATATTCCTGAGCTGATCCCCAAGCTTTTCCCGGTACAAAGCCCGCTTATGTGTGCCGCTACTTACGCGAGAAAAGAGATGGGTGTTACGGATAAGTTTGCATTTATAAGTCCGTGTATCGCTAAAAAAATGGAGATCGAGGATGCGAACAATCATGACCTTGTACAGTACAATGTGACCTTCGAACACCTGATGAAGTATGTAAATGAGCACGGAATCAGTGGAGAGTTTGAAAAAACTGATGTTGAGTACGGTTTGGGATCATTTTATCCTACACCGGGCGGCCTTGCTGAGAATGTAAGATGGTTCCTCGGCGATCAGGTGTATATCCGACAGATAGAAGGCGAAAAGAGACTCTATGAGTGGCTCCATATGAATGAGGATCGTATTAAAAACGACAAGACACCATTTTTATTCATAGATGCTTTGAACTGTGAAAAGGGATGTATTTGCGGAACAGCTGTTAATCAGGAAAAGGCAGAGACGGATGATGCTCTGTACGCTCTTTTAGATATCAGAGAACAGTCAAAGAAGGAAAGCGAAGGAAATGCCTGGTCCAGACCGGAATCTCCTGAGGAACGACTTAAGTACTTCAATGAGCAATTCAAGGATCTGAAACTTGAGGATTATCTGAGAGAGTATACTGACAGATCGGATAGCTGCAAATACGTCATGCCGAGTGAAACGGAACTGGATGAGATCTTTAACAGTATGAATAAAACCACAGAGGAGTCACGACATATCAACTGTACCTGCTGTGGATATGAGAGCTGCGAGCAGATGGCCTTTGCCATATACAACGGTTTCAACCACAGAGACAACTGTATTTACTATGAGAAGACAATGGTGCATGAGCTCGAGATGGAAAATGCCTTTGTCGTGGAGGATGCCAGAACAAAGACAGAGTTTTTGGCAAACATGTCGCATGAGCTTCGTACTCCGATAAATGCTATGCTCGGAATGAATGAGATGATCAGCCGTGAAAGCAAAGATGAAGAGGTTATCGGATATTCGAAGAACATCAGACAGGCCGGAGATAAGCTTGTTTCACTTGTAGATAACATACTTGATTTCTTCCAAAAGCAGGGAGTGCAGATATCAGATGACGGATCAGAGTCTGAGGATGGAAAGAAAACAGGATCGGATGTGTTTGAACCGTTAAGAAATGATCCGATGTTTGATATCGATAAAGCACTTGTAAGCGGCGGTGGTGAAGACGGACTTATGGATCTGATGAAGATCTTTTATGATTCGTATGATAAGACATCATCTATGATCGCCGGTCTTTATGATGACAAGGACTTTGAAAACTATACTATCAAGGTACATGCATTAAAGAGCTCGGCAAGACTTATAGGCGCCACTGATTTCGGTGAAGATGCGCAGGCTCTTGAAAACGCAGGTAAAGCCGGAGATTTTGCCTATATCGATGAGCATCAAAAAGGATTTATGCAAGATTACAAAACGCTTAAAGATAAGGTTGGCGTTTTGTTTGGTGGTGTCAAGGAAGAAGTGATAGAAGTCGATACGGGGATGATTAAAGAAGTCTACACAGAGCTTAAGGCGGCGGCCGAGGCGATGGACTGTGACAGTGTCGATTTCATTCTTGATGAGATGAAGGAATGTGAGGTGCCCGACAGCGAAAGGGATAAGTTTGATAAGCTGATAGGTGCCGCATCTGATTATGATTACGAACGTATAATAGAATTATTATCATAAATGACGGAGGGAATGCCATGTCTTTTGATGAAAGTGAAAAGAGAATATGCCTCATTAAGTTTCAGGAAAGTGTTATCATCAGAGGAGTAGAAAAGAAACTTGTTGAGAAAAATTTTGAGGTTGTTTCTTTTGACAGCGAGCAAAGAGATGAGATAAAAAAAGAGTATAAAAAGGCTGATCTTTTTATCGCTTATATTCCACCCGATGTAAGGGAAGATACTTCTAGTTTCAGTAAGACGTTAGAGGGCATTCTTACTAGTGTCAGTGCCGAGGATAAAAAGGTTATTGTTATCGGAGACGATGATGATCGAAATGCCGTATCCGAGAACATCCCTGCTATGTGGTCACATATATGGATCAGTCGACCTTTGGATATCAAAAAGCTTTTCTATGAGATAAGAGAAGAGCTTCAGGATGAGAACGACGGTATGACTGATAAGCATATCCTGATAGTTGATGATGATCCGTCCTATGCTAAGATAGTCAGAGGTTGGCTAGGAGATGATTACAAGGTTGATATAGTTACTGCCGGAATGCAGGCGATAACATTTTTATCAAGAAAAAAGGTCGACCTGATACTTCTTGATTATGAGATGCCGATAACCGATGGCCCACAGGTTCTCGGGATGCTTCGTCAGGAGCCTACATTGTCCGAGATTCCGGTTATTTTTCTGACGGGTGTGGACTCGAAGGAGGCGGTGTCGAGAGCGGCACACTTAAAGCCGGACGGTTATATTCTGAAATCTACGTCCAGGGGTGATCTGATGATGTATGTAAAAGGTGTATTGAAAAAATACCAGGACAGAGTTAAAGAAGACATTAATGATGAACAGTGGTGAAAGAAATGTATCAGTTAGATAAGCAACTAGAGACAAAGAAGTTTTCAAGATTTCATCTTTTATGCGGTGATGAGGTGTTTTTGATCAACCTTTATTCAAAGGCACTTAAGAATCAATTGTCATCAGAAGGAGATGATATGAATTGCCTCGTTTTGTCAGGAGATGAGGCTGATATTGAGGCGATTGCCGATTTCGGGATGCTTAGTCCGTTTATGGCGGATAAGCGTCTTGTTTTGGTTAAGGATTCCGGTTGGTTTAGTGCCGGTGGATCTTCAAAAAGTATTGTTGACGGAGAGGACAGGCTTGTCCAACTGATGGGAAATCTTCCCGACACGACTTATATTGTTTTTGCCGAGAGAAATGTAAATACCAAAGGACCAAGATATGCTTATTTTTCCGGAAAGGTAAAAACAAACCTGCACAAGCCGCGTCCGCAGGAGCTTTTGCTGACGGAGTTTCATAAAAAACAAGGCACTGAGCTTACCAACTGGATCGCTATGTATGTGGCGAGCACGGGAAAAAAGATAACTAAAAAGGCAGTGATGATGCTTCCCGAGAGAGTCGGAAGCGACCTTTATATGCTGAAAGCAGAACTGGATAAGTTGATCGGTTACATAGGTGACCGCGAAGGAATAACCGAAGCCGATATAGAGGCGATCACCGGGGGAGTAGTCTCTACAAAGGTTTACGAGATGGTTGACGCCGTTTCTGAAAAAAATGAAAATAAGGCCATGCAGCTTTACAGAAATCTCATTTACAACAAGGAAAGCGTGGATGATATAATGAGTAATCTCGGAAGACAGTTTAACACTATTTTTAAACTGAAGGGCTATGAGGGGAGCGGAGAGCCGATAGAAAAGCTTGCTGAGCGTGTCGGAATGCCCCCTGCGATCAGGTGGAAGGCTAAGTCTTTTATGGGTATAGCGAGGCGGTTTGAGTATGACAAACTGTATGAGCTTGTGAATTATTGGATGGAGCTATCCGAACAGACTATGACGATCGGCCTGAACAAACAGGTTGCATGTGAACTGTTTTTAATTCAGGCATTGACAAATTGACGGAAATATGGTAACTTTAATAGGCGTTTAAGCACAAACCGACCAGGTTTGAATATGGAGACGTATCGAAGTGGTCATAACGAGCTCGACTCGAAATCGAGTTGCCTTCACGGGCACGTGGGTTCGAATCCCACCGTCTCCGTTTTTTGTTTTTTATAATAAAGGAGTTGTTGGCAGGATGAGTAAAGGGTTAAAAATAGCGCTGATTCTTGCGGCTATCTCGCTTATTGCGGGGCTCGTCGCTATTTTTATCGTTGCCAACAATTTTTTTATGGGCAAATTTCCGGAGCAAAGAACTATCATAGGCGGTACGGAGGTATCCGATAAAAACATATCGGATGCTTTGGTCGCAATGAATGCTGCAGATGGCCTTCAGATGGTTGTAAACAAAGAAGGAAATGAACACGTCATCCCGATCTCAAATGCCGTAACAAGGATGTATGAAAGATCGCAGGTTGAAAAAGCGAAGAGTGATATATCATTTTTTGATTATCTTTTCCATAACAGTGTGGAAATGCCTCTGCATCCGATGAGTGTGATCATTGATGAGAAGAAGCTTAAAGAAACCATCGAAACATCACTTCCAAAAACAAAGTATAAAACTTCGGATGCTTATTTTGACAGTGACTGGAACCTGATCGATGAGGTCCAGGGAGATGATATCAATTATGATGACTTTATAAAGAAGGTTGTCGATGATATAAATAACGGAGCTGAGCTGAGCTATAAGGCTGATGATTATTATTTTCATCCGGCGGTAAAGTCCTCGGATCCCGATATGAAGGAGACGAAGGACAGTGTGCAAAAGTATAAGTCTCTTTCCATAACCTTTGATTTCGGAAAGAAAAAAGAGATCATAACGAGCGAAAAAATATGCTCCAAGCTTTCCATGAAAAAAGGCAAGGTTAAGCTTGATACCAGCTGGACAAAGTCATACATAAGAAAAAAAAAAAAAAAGTATAATACTCTCGGTAAGGAGAGAAAGTTTAAGACTACAAAGGACGGAAAGAAGACAGTGAAGGGCGGCGCTCTCGGATGGTGGATGGATGAGAATGCCACTCTTAAGATGTTAAATACCGCACTGAAAAAGAAAAAGTCGAAAACAATTAAGCCCAAGTGGTTTAATAAAGGGGCCGTTCACGGTAAAGATAACGATATCGGCAAGTCATATGTCGAGGTTTCTATCTCAAGACAGCACGTATGGGTTTATGTGAAGGGCAAGCTTAAACTAGAGACGGATTGTGTGACCGGTATACCGAATAAGGAGCGTATGACGCATCCGGGTTGCCATTTCATCTACGCAAAGCA
>ONKC01000028.1 GCA_900318295.1 uncultured Eubacteriales bacterium | reverse complement strand
GCGGAAGATCTCGAACGTGCTGTCGTTCTTCTGCGGAAGCAGAGAGCGCTTGCTCTTTTTCGCCGACTTTTTGGCGGGCTGCTTCGCGCGCTGTGCCGCCGGACGCGCCGCCGCTTTGTCCGCAGCGCTGCGCACCGCATCCGCAGAGTAGATCTGCGTGCGTTCGGTCTCCTCCGACGCGGAAGCCTGTTCCATCGCGTCGGCGAAGCTCGCCTCGGTGCCGTCCAGCTGATCGAGCGAGAGATTGAACGCGTCCTCCTCCGCTTCGGCACGCTCGGCCTGGGCTTCCTCGGCCTCCATTGCCTGCTGCACGGATTCGGAGAAGGAAACGTGCTGCTGCGCCTGCTCGTGGTCGGAATAAGAGTAGATGTCCTCCATCTCCTGCGCGGGCGCAGGCGCGGCTTCCTCAGCCGGCACGTCCGCAGGTTCCACGGCGGGATCGTCGGGATCGATGCTCTGGAATTCCTTGAGCAGCGTGTCGAAATCCGACGTCAGATCCTGCAGGGAATCGCTGTAAAGCTGCTCGAGGAATGCGTCTCGAGAAACGCGTTGATGTCCTCGTCCTGCGCTGCGTCGGGAAGATCCGGCTCCTGCTGCGGAGCGTTGATGTTTTTCTCGTCGTTATTCAACTCTACTCCTCCTTACGATTCAATACTTCGGCGCCCATTTGGCGCTGTCTTTATAGGGATTCGGCTGTCCTACGGCGTTGTACCACGCCTGCGGACGGCGGTAATCGCTGTGTGCGGTCACGAGCGTCGGATCGATCGCCTCATCCTCGCCGTCGCGCAGCATCCGCGCCACGACCGCCAGACGCGCCGTGATACGACGACCGTTCGTGTGGAACAGATAGGAACAGGTGGACAGCGTCAGGATCTTGTCGGTCGGCGCCACGTCCACGCCCGTGTGATACAGCTCGCGCTCCTGCACGCCGGCAAGATAGCCCCGCATATCCTCCTCGTCCATCGTGGGATAAATGTAATCGAACACGTAACCGCCGTCATCCTCGGCGTTGACCGTGGTCGAAAACACGGAAAAGATCTTGAAGCGGTAGGTGTTGTACAGCGTGCTGTACTCAATGATGGGATTCTTCTTGAAATACTCCGGCTCCATGTATTTTTCCAGATCGTAGAAGACCTGCTGTCCGTCCTCGGTCGTGTGACCGTAAATGATCGTGTTGGTCGACAGCGTGTATTTGCCGCAGCGGTAGTCCAGAAAAGCGTTGCCGTATTTTGTGAACTCGCCGTAGAAATCGTTCTTCAGGTACTTGTATTTGCCGGTCAGACCGTTGTCCGTGTCCGACTGTACCACGACCGTGTCGATCGACGTGCCCGGGATCTTCAGATAGCCGATGGTGTCGCTGTTGGCGGCATAGAGCGGCTTGAAGCGGTCGAGCATGTCCGGCAGATACTCCGCGCCGCCGTCACGGATGACGAGCTTGCCGAGCAGGTCGCGGGACTCGGTCGTATAGTCGGCTGCCACGGGGAGCGCGGTCTGCGGGACCTCCTCCATCACCGGCTCGGCGGGCTTGTCCTCGATCAGGATGTTGCGCACAGTCAGCGCAACGAAAACCAGAAAGACGACCAGTGCGACGGCGGAGATGACCAGCATCGGTGTATTGAGTCCGCCCTTCTTTTTCTTTACGATCTTCACGATTTTGGGAGAGTAGTTCTTTACGGAAAACGACACTGTTCTGTTGCCTTTATCATACTGAAGCTGACCGACAGATTCTTCCCTTACTTCTCCTACATTAGGTCCGATAATAGGGAAATCGGGATTACAGGTGATTGACAGCGGCCAATCATCCATTTCATCTCCACCCCATCTATTCTTTTTCGCTACAGATCCCTTTTCCGAAACTGCTACGGATAAGATCGTAGTGATCATCAGCGAAAACACCATCATAGTTGCTAATACTCTTTTTTTCATTTTGTTTTCCTCCTTTTTTTAGTTTAATCTATGTTATCTCCTCTTATTTGGCTTCCCAATACAGATTCTCTTCGAATACAGGATCTCCATATGACATTTGGCCCGTGGCAGGATTCAACATATTCTCATAATCCACCCATGACTCATTATACTCGTCATCTATTGTTTCAAGTTCAACAGGGAGAAGCATCTTAGTTGCATCAGAGTTGAACGTATAGAACTGTCCGGCCCCCTTTCCGTACAGCTCAAATCGGACAGCCTCATCCACTCTGATCTTCTGACTTAGTTTACCTGAGGCATCATAGATATTCAGAACACGCGGTTTGGACTCGGGTGTTTTTCCTCCGTATGTAACCTTATCATAAACCTTTGTGCTCTGCTTTGCAGGATTTCCCGCATCCGCATCGTAGCTGAATGTCCAGGCCTCCTCGGGTAAGTCACCTGATATGTTGGGATAGAAAATACCGGCACGTGCGATCCTGTCCTTATACGGTCCCTCCGCAAAGAATACCATACTGAGTCGGAAGTCACCATACTCCTGACTATAGGCCTTTGCCTTATATTTTGTTTTTCCGCAGTCAGCCTCTGTCTCGGCAACCTCCACATCGTAGAGTTCACCGTCAGACTCGATATCGAGTACCTTTGAACCATCACTATATACATGCTCGGTTAAAAAGTACGGTGCATTTTTTTCACCGAACTCCTCCTTTCGCATAGCCTCCCAGTCCTCTTCACGATATGTCTTTCCTGTCTTTGGATCTGTCACATCAGGGCCGAATACATAGCGGGTATATCCTCCCTCGTCCGAATACTCATGCCATCCCACCAAATCATAGGCATAGCTGTATGCAAGGAATCTGTTTTCCGATGATGCACCGGATGTCCCCTTCGTCATATACAGTGACTCCTGTCCGACATCATCGACAAACCATCTGTAGAACTCCCCTTTTCCTAAGAACAGTTCATCGACTCCGTTGTATGAATAGTCGATATCAGGGATTTTTACAAATGATACCTTATTAAGTTTATTTACTGTTTTATTATAACTGTTAAATGCTTTTTTTGTAATCTTTTTTGATCCCTTGCTGTACTTTTTTCCGTTTTGCTTGTACACAGATACACTCTTTAGCTTTCCGGAATTATTCATCTTATATGCAGTGATCGTTTTTTTATTTTTTCCGGTGCTTCTCACGATCAAAATCTGTTTCTTTTTCTCATTGGTACGCACCTCGGTCACATCAGAAAACGCACTGACAAGCTTTGTGGTATACTTTGCATCATCATATCTGTGTATCTGAATGACGCTCTTTCCGCTCTCCTTCCACTGAATGAACATCTCCGAGCTACCATCTAAATCGATATCACAGAGCGCATACTTTGCCGGTCGATCACCTGCGTTCGCCTCAAGAGTCTGTGCTTCGTAAGTAAGAACATCCGAAGCATAGCGACTTCTTTCAGTATGAACGATATGCATCGCTCCATCCTTGTCAGGATCATAATTCTTTATCAGATTAGCGCGGATAAGTGTTCTGAGTTCATCTGCTGCTCCGTCTGATGCGGCATTTGATACATGTGTCGGAATCTGAGCTGCGACCAATGAAAACATCATGGACATCACGATCAGATTTTTTCTTATCTTATTCACATGTTTATTTCTTTTCATATTGATCCGTCCTCCGTATTCCCGGTCTGCATCAACCGAAATTGATCTCAAAGTTTTGTCTCAGGTATCCTGTCTTGCCTGCGCTGTTTACAACATATACGCGATATGTATAGCTACCCGGCCAGCATCGGAATCCGTTTGATTTAAATCCATCCCAGATCCATGTAAAGTATCCGCTGTCCTTAGTTGTCTTTCCAGTGTATGTGTAGACAATCTCTTCGGTATTGTTGTACATGATATCTACAACAACCTTTGAGTTCTTACCTGTATAGTAGAACGATCCCTGCACGCGATCACCATCTTTACCGGTCAGATAACGAATACTGAGTCCGCTGGCTGTGGGCTTCTTTACTACTACAGGCTTTTTCTTTATAACGAAGGTTTTAGTTGCGCTTTTACTTCCTCCACTATTATGTGTTTTAATTACTACACTGTAGGTACCCGGCTTAAATCCTCCGTATGAGAATGATGCCTTTACCGTTCCTGCCGTGTATGCATGATCGACAACAGTCTGCTTAACAGTATTTCCGGACTTGACCGTCACTGTCACATCGGCATACTGGGAAATACGGAATGATACATTTCCCACACCGTTACTGAGGCTTACTGATGAATTGCTGATCTTTGACTTCGGCAGCTTTTTCATAGTAAAGCTTTTTGTGACCGTCTTTTTCTGACCGTCAAGAGTTTCTGCTTTTACTGTCAGCTTGTATTTGCCGGCCTTGAGCTTATGAGATGAAAGGTTGAGGCTTACCGAGCCCTGTCCCTTTCTTATGATCGCAGAGCAATTTTTGAGCTCTTCTCCCTTGGAGTTTTTCACGGATGCGATCACACTGACACCAAGATTTGTTTTTATGACTGCACCGATCACCGGTTTTTCGATATAAACAACATTTCCTCCGGAGATTCCCGATGCCGTGGCTGAGATCGACAGTTTGCGATCAGGTTTTACAACCTTAACCTTTACTGATTTAGCCTCTGACTCAACCTTTTTATCTTGGGTACTTCCGTCATCATCAAATACGGTATACTCGTTTACGGTATGAACCTTTATGGTGTATTCTCCCGCACCGACATAATTTCCGCTGCTGTTTTTCAGATCCCAATACGCTTCGCCTGATGCGGTTCCGTCTGAGTTTAACCCGCATGTTCCTTTGACGGATTTAATCTTCTTACTACCGTCATAAACATCCGCAATTATCTTCCCACCCAGGTTTTCATCAACCTTTACAGAAACCCTCTCGCCGTATGCAAGCTCAGCACTTGTAGGAGATACCGTGGCTTTTTTTACATTTGCCGTCTTATATACTCCGAACTTGAAGCTTTCATCAAACATTATGATAGCATCATTCGCTACGTCCTGAACGTTTTTAGAATCAGCCTTATTTGTAAACTGTACGGTGACTACGCCTGCATAGCTTGTGTCTTTTTTGTTTGTGTCGTAGATCTTCTTCATGATCTCTTTGGAACTAAGACTTACCGTATGTGCTTTGTAGAGACCTGTCAGCTTTTTTTCATAAAGCTTACGAGTATCCTTTGATCCTGCAGGAGTGTATTTGACCGTCATGTAAACATTGTAATCATCCTTCAGATACGGATTGTCATCGTCCTTCAGATCATCATCCGGTTTACCGTAATAATCATAGCAGTTTTTTATGTCTTTCATGTAGTTTTTGTAATTCAGCGGGAAGCATACATCAAAGCTGTATTTCTCATCCTTGTCCATACTGAAATTACGAAGGTTCGCATCACAATAAAACGGGATCTTTCCGTCATCATTCATTTTTGTGATATCACGCTGGATCAGATACTGTTCTTTTGTTACATAGAACAACTCTTTTGCGACTTCGGTATCTGTAGTGTTGTTATACAAAGCCACAGCATAAACACCTAAGTCAAAGTCCTTCGCGGTTTTATCCAGTGTTATACACTGTTCTTTTCCGAGCTCAAGCTCTAATTCATCCTGATCGGATGAAAACTCAGCTATCGTGTTCTTTTTCTGAACCTCTGATTTGCCCGACTCCGAATTGCATCTTGCGATAAGGAGTGTATAATCACAGGTTATGTCATCTATGGAATAGAACACTTTCATCTTTGCGGCCTTGGACGAGGAGTAAACTGTATACTCCGGTCTTGCACTTGCAGATGTGTTTATGGTCTTTCCCTCTTCATCCTTCAGCGCCTTTACCGTGAGCTTTAATTTGAACTTGTTGTTGTCAGCATGATACTCACCCAAACCCGTCTGCTTTACTATCAGATAGTATGTACCCTTCTTTGGAAAGTGTGCATCCAAAGAGACGGTATTTATCCCTACCTTAAGCTGCTTCACGGGAACGGATTTTTCTACGACAACTGTTTTTCCGGATCCTGTGGAGTCGTCATCATCATCGTCGTCATCATCGTCATCGTCGGTTTTGTTTTTATAGTCACTTGTAACTACCGCAAAGTAAAGGTTGTCATCAAGCTGCAAGCTTTCAGAATTGGGGATCTTTGCAACATTATAAGTGATGTCTACATTCTGTCCGGAACCGGTCTTAAACTCAGTGCTGTCAAGAGTGACTCCGGATACCTGCTCCTGGATAAGCCACTGATCCACATACTTGTCTTTTTCTTCTTTATCCTTCTGTTCTTTATCCACAGTGTCTGCGGTTTTTACATCGAAATTAACAATACATGAAGCAGGAAAATCCATATGATCCTGGCTTACCATAAGGTACATTTTTTCATCGCCGGTAAACGAAACCGGTATCTCTACCGTATTTATACCAAGTTTTAAATCTGATATCGGGAGTTCCTTCGTAGCCACGAGGATACCGCCTCCCTCGTCTATATTGACATCAAATACCAGATTCGCATCGTAGTGTGGATCACCGGGACTCGGAAGCGAGCGTACATTAAACTTCACGACAATCCCATCATCCTCACCTGCGATATATATACTTTTATCAAGCTTTACATTGGTTACCATCTTACTTGACAACCATGCATCACTAAAACCGGAATCATACCAATTATCATCCCATCCCTTTAGGTTATATCTCGTTGCAGCCATAGAGCTGACCGAACCGGCAAGGACAGTCTGGCACACAAGCAATAACGCCAGAGCCAACGAACATGCTGATGATAATATCCTTTTACTCCTGCCTTTCATTTTTTCCTCCTTAATAACCGGATTTGGTTTATACTTTTATCGGTATTGCTTATTTTACTTTTCCTTTAAACGTGTAACTGAGTGTCTGTCCATTTTTAAGCTTTAATGAAATCTTTACTTTAACCGCTCCCTTCTTTTTCCCCTTGAAGGACAGCATATATACATAACCATCGCTGTACGTGCTTTTTGAAAGATTATAAGCCTCGACTGATTTTACTCGCGACTTTCCGGTCGTGAACTTGTATGTTACTTTCTTGACAAGCTTTTTCATATCCTTCTTTACAAACAGAAGAAGATCTTCTGTCTTACCTTTTTTAACGGATATTTTTCCGGAGGTCGGCCACTTGTCATAAATAAGATCTTTTAAAGTGTACTTTTTCGTCGATTCATCGGGTTCATCAGGCTCAGTTGGCTCAACGGATGAGTCGGGATCGCTGCCGATCTTCACGCTGACATTTTCATCATTCATACCTTCCTTAAAGGCAGTCTTTGCCATAGGAAATGCCTTTTTAAACGCATTTGAAGTATATGGCTTATCCAAGATATGAACCTGATCCGGATCCTCTGAATCAAAATCAGAACTTCCCTTCAAAAAGTATGCATAATCCCAAGTGTTCTCATCATCGAAATCATCCCACGTTGCATCGAGATAATACCACTTGTCACCAAGCGCTACGATATTCCACGCATGTCCGGCGGAATGACTTCCCGTACCGGCCTTTCCTCCGATATACTTGCACGGAACACCTGCTTCTACCAAAAGCTTGTACATGCAAAGTGAATAAGCGTTGCAAAGAGCTCTTTTCTCAGTCAGAGCTCCATACATACTTGACGCCCAGTCTTCATCACCACTATAATATGTTATCAAATCACATACATAATCATGAATAGCTTTGACCTTTTCATAATTACTTTTACTGCTCACGTCCAATTCGGAAAGTATCTGCGGTACATGACTGTTTACATACTGTGTCTCCGGAAGTGTCTCAAAATATCTGATGTTGAATTTGACCGTGTATTCATTCAAATCGAAATTATCATCGAGATCGACATCGACGGTATCATTGAACAGCTGTATGTTTGCGGTCAGATAATCCGCATCATCGGATGTTGATGGATCATCATACAAGTTCAGCTTTGAAAAAAAGAAAAGATTATCCGTCATATTATTCAAAAGTATCTCAACATCATCCATCGATCCTTTATAACGAACGCTGAATTTCGAATCTCTCTTCAACCCATGATCTCTGACGATCTTTGCCAGCTCATTGAGGTTTGACGCTGACTCAGTAGCCGCTCTTGAGACAACCGGTCCCGTAAAGACCAGACAAACCATCAAAATGACAGCAGTTACTCTTCTTAATCGATCTTTGTTTAACATTTTGTACTTTTCCCCCTTTCTGATGAATCTTTAGATATTAAGCGGCATCATAGCACTATTCTAACCCATACACCGTCGTATGAATACATCCTAAAAGTATACTCTCTCTTATTGTATCAGATATCTGCGTATATCGCCACGTTTTTCAAGAAATAACTTTTCCTTGACAGCTGATACCAGCTTTTTCGCATATGGCATGGATATGTACAGTATGTCACATATCTCCCTGTCCGAACGAAAGTCTGCCATAAGCCTGGCGACCTCAAGCTCCCTATTTGTCAGAGGCTCAGGAATCTCACTTATCTTTTCTTCATCAAGGCTCCCCTTCGCGGATGTGTTTGAATACAGATCAAGGTAATGCTGAATCCTCGCCAAAAGGACTTTGCCGGGCACCGGCTTTTTGAGGTAATCGACCACATCCATCTCGAGTCCCCTGCACTCCGAGACCTCATCGGTCATACCCGTCAAAAATACCACAGGGATCTTTTTATACCTTTCATCACCTTTCAATCTGCTGAGGACCTCATAGCCATCCATCTCCTCCATCGATATATCCAGAAGGATAAGAGAGGGAAGCATATCCGGTGCCTCTTCAAGCGATTCCAGGGCTTTTTCTCCCGACCTAAATGCCACCGTCTCATAGAGCGGCTCGATCAGCTTTGTCATGAGTTCGATGGTCCCCTCGTCGTCATCCACTATCATGATACGCTTTTTATTCACCCTGTCTCACCTCCTTTATCAAGGTCAAAAATCCTTTTCTCACTCTTTCAAACTCTTCTATTATAACAGGTAAAACCTGCTTTGAAAACTCATCGTCTTTTCTTAACTCGACAGTTTCCAACAAGTTCGCCAGAAACCCTGCCCCGACTCCTTTTGCTATGGACTTGACGGAGTGGACATGAATATAGAACCTCTCGTCTTCCACCCCTAACCTTAACGAATCCAGGTTTTCATCCGCAAACTGTTCAAAGAGCTCCGCTCTTGATAAAAATTCTCCGACATCTCCGGCACTGTACTCGAGTGCCACATTCAACTCCACTCCGTGAGAGCCGAGAATACTTTTATACCTTTCTATATCAGATGCCACTTTTTCATTCTCATCTGTCTCCAAAGGAACGAGCTTATCCGGTATATACTTAGCCAGAACCTCAAACAGTGTTGACGAACCCACCGGCTTGGAAATAAACTCTTCAAAGCCCTGCGATAAGAGCTTTTCTTCAATCCCGTTTGTGATGTCGGCTGTCAGTGCGATGACAGGGGTATCGAAATCCGGATACTCTTTTTTTATTTTGTCAAGTGTCTCCGCACCGTCCATTTTAGGCATGCGAAGATCCATCAGGACAAGATCGTATTTTTTTATATCTATCATCTCGATAGCTTCGAAACCGCTCTCGACATCATCAACCTGTATGAGTGAGGGCTCCAAAAATCCCTTTAATACTTTTCTGTTATACGGGTTATCATCTACTACAAGTATGTTGGTTCCGGGAGCCACTATCTGCTTGGTCATCCTCATATCTGATTTTGCACTGTTATCTTCATGTGTGCTTTGCGCCTTGCTGTCCGTATGCACAGACTGGGGAAGTACAACCTTAAACACAGATCCTTTTCCGACTTCACTCTCACAGCTGATCTTGCCGCCCATGGCATCCGTAAGCTCTTTTACGATAGCCAGACCAAGGCCGCTTCCGCTCGTCTCCCTGTATATATCCTGAACTCCTCTTTCAAAGGGCTTGAATACTTTTTTCAGATACTCTTTTTCTATACCGATACCTGTATCGCATACCTCTATAACAAGTGACTTCTTCCAGCCCACCTTCAGACTTACACTGCCCTCTTTTGTATATTTGACCGCGTTACTGAGAAGATTATCCGTGATCTTTCTGATCACTGTCCAGTCTCCCAAAAGGTGTCCCGGTACATCCTCTGCCATCTCATATTCAAATGAAAGGCCTGAGCTTTCTGTTTGTATTTTCCAAGTCTTTTTTATATCACCGAAAACCTCCTCCGGTGAATAAGGTTTGTTTTGAAGGTTGATCTTTCCTGCCTCTATCCTCGTCAGATCGAGCATGTCATCTATCAGCGTAAGAAGTATTTTTCCGGATGCGTTACTGTCGTTTACCCATTCTCTGATCTGCGATGAGGATGTGTTGTTTACTATCATTTCATTTACGGCAAGGATAGTATTTAGCGGCGTCCTGATATCATGACTCATCTTCGCAAGGAAGTCGCTTTTTGCTTTACTTGCTTCCTTTGCGACTAAGATCGCATTATTTAATTCCTGCTGTTTATTTTTATACACTTTTATCTGGCAAAACATAGTGATGGCAAGGCTGATCGAAACTATGGTTCCGCAGACCACTATATCGGCGGCACGTACACTGACATCATCGGTCAACAAACCTTCACTGGGATTATAAGATGTGTATATGATAAGTGCGGCATACCATACAAGCTCTATCACGATAAGGATGGGCATGATGCCCCCATCCAGTAAAAATGCCGTAAACACTACCGCAAACACGAAGAAGAACGGGACACCACCGTAGTATTCGCCGTTTGTAAAGTATAAAAATGTGAAAAGTCCAATGAAGATGATAAAGACCGTGAGTATCATCGCGATCCTGTAGTTACCGGTTTTTCTGGTGAAAAACATCAGCCCCAGCGAGATGACCACTCCTGACATACATTCTAAAAATGACAGTATACCGAAGCCGGCAAAAAGGTTGTAAAAAGCGGTTACAATACTTACGAGTATTCCGCATACGGCCAAAATATTGAACGCAGCAACCTGTATCTCACTTCCCGGCGGGATTATCAGAGCCTTCAGTTTTTTCATGATCAGTATATCCTCCTTAGGTTCATGCTCTATCAGTATACAGTATTTTGATGCGACAGAACAGATACCAAAAGTATACTTGTATTTCACTTAATCCATCCGTATTTTTGAGATCAAGTAAATATAAACTTATACCTCTTAAAAAAAACGAGTAATGACACTCTGTCGAATGCCACCACTCGTTTCCGTCATGATATTCAGGCCACCTTCAAGGTAACCGTTTTAGACTCTGTTTCCCTATAATTATAATCAGCCGCAGACTTGATGATAAACTTATAAATACCCTTAGAACCCTTTTTCTTCAGGGTTATCTTTGTGCCTTTGAAGGTAAGCTTACTTTTAAGCGCTTTCTTTGTTGTCTTATTCGTAAATGTAAGCTTGCCGTATCCTTTCTGAAGCACCGTAAAGGAAACGCTCTTTTTCTTCAGTGTCTTGGCGGATACCTTTATGGTGATCGCCTTCTTGGCGATATCCTTTTCCTTTACATAGATAGCATTGGTCATTCTTCCATCATAATCAGCGGAAACTGTACCTACATCCTTTGCCAGTCTTCCGAGATCATTCAGCAGATTGTCGTGCATATACGGCTTTAACGTAAAGCCTGCTTCCAAATCTGCTACCGTTTTTTTGGCGCTTTCCTCAAAGCTCAGACCACCTTCATCAACACCCTTTTTAACCACCGGCCAAAGGATGCACGCAATATACATCTGCGTGTCGACCGAATCTTCGCCTTCTTCGGCAGACATGGCCTCATAGCGTTTAATCAGGTTTCCGACGGTCACGATGTAATCCACACCAAATACATCCTTAATTGGTGCAAAGAACTCATCTAAAACCTTGTACCCGCACAGCTGATCAAAGCATTCGTAGGAGTATCCTTTTCCCCACATTCGGTTGGTCTGGTTCATTTTCTGATACTCGTCGATGTTACGTACATACTCTTCCCCTTTGGTCTTGATGGTAGTTTCCAATTCATCGGAAAACTTATATCCATACTTTGCCTTAAAGCGCAGAGCTCTCGGAATCGCCTCCGGATTGTACTGGAAAGCAATGCCCGCCTTGTAAACCGGAGAGATGATGCCTTTCCAGATACCATAGATACCATCATGAAAATCGACAAGCTCGTCTGTCTTCATATCATAATAGATCGCATTCATGCTGAAGTCTCTCTGGAAGGAATCCGCTATGACATTGTCACTTGTCAAAGACGTCTTATCAAACTCCGGCACTCCCGGCTGGCCGGCAAAAGCCTTCGGGATATTCTGATAGGTTGCAAGATCGATTTTTTCTTCCGGATAGTCGATATATCCGAACACTCTTCCTTCCGGTCCCGGATGTGTTTTAAGGCTTTCGCCGAAGATCTTCTCCTGATCATTAAGAGTGGCATTGGTCACCAGGTCAAAGTCATCGGAATCCTGTCCCATGATGAAATCTCTGGTTCCTCCGCCTACAATGTATGCGTCATAGCCATTTGCGATAAGCTTATCCGCAACTTCGATTGCATTTTTCGAGAACTGATCCTTGCTGATCCCGTGAAGAGACTGATTGATACGCAGCTCCGTGTATGCCTTCGTCTGGTAATTCTTCACAAACTCGTCATGATTCTTCTCCAGCTCTTCGATAAGTGCCGGATTGTCAAACATACTTGCTTTCTTTTCAGCGGCAACGGATGTTGTCGCAGTCGCTCCAATCCCTGACAGGCTGACGGAGAATACCGCAAGCGCAAGAAGGATTGACATAACTCTTTTCTTAAGCATCTTTTTCATAATTCATATCCTTTCCCATGTGGCCTTTCAGCTGTTTCTTGTTTCCATCCAATGCATCAGCGATTATACCACAAAAAGGGAGGAGCGTCAACCTTCCATAAGGGGGCTCATTTTTACTTTCTGACCTTTTTTGACAAAAGGTTTCCTGCACCCTGGGCAAGCATGACCATAAGAATAAGTATGGTCACCGTCGTCCACAGGACATCAGTCTGGTATCTGTAGTAGCCATACTGGAGCGCGAGAGCACCCAGGCCTCCTCCGCCTATGACTCCTGCCATGGCGGAGTAACCGAGTACTGTAGCGACGTTTATGGCTCCGCCTAAAAGCAGTGAAGGCGTAGCCTCTGGGAGGATAAAATGTATTATTACATACACCGGCGAAGCACCCATCGAAACAGCTGCTTCTATGATACCGGGTTGTACCTCTGACAAAGATGACTCCACCATACGTGCGACGATAGGGATCGCACCGATGGTCAAAGGAACTATGGTTGCCACCGTACCTATGGAGGAGCCGGTAATAAACCTGGTTACGGGGATAAACAGTACCAGTAGTATCAAAAAAGGAAGAGATCTGAATATGTTTACTAGCAGGCCGATGATAAAGTTTACCGGACGGTTTTCAAGAATTCTTCCTTTCGATGTAGCATACAGGATTATACCTAGGGGTAATCCGATTATGTATGCAAAGAGCGATCCGAAAAATGTCATGACAAGTGTTTCCCAGATGCCATTTAATATTGCATTTATTATATATTCATTCATCCGATCGCCCCCTATATCCCGAGTCCATTGTTCACGTAGTAATCAAGGATTGTCTCTGAACTATTTTTTCTTTTAGCCGCTTTAAATGCTTCCTCCACATCGCCTACATGAGCGAGTGTACCTTCATCTATAATAGCAACTCTGTCACATATTTTTTTCACCACTGACATCTCGTGCGTGATGATGACGATGGTCAGTTTTCTCTCTTTATTTATCTTTTTTAACAGATCGAGTATTTCTCCTGTTATCTTCGGATCGAGTGCGCTCGTCGCCTCATCGCAAAGAAGTACTTTGGGATCTGCAGCCAAAGCTCTTGCTATCGCGACGCGCTGCTTCTGTCCGCCTGACAGTCTCGAAGGAAACTCTTTTTTCTTATCCTCGAGGCCTACCACCTTTAACATTTCAAGCGCTTTTTTCTTTCTTTCACTGCTCGGCACACCCGCTATTTTAAGTGGCTGCATCACGTTTTCTATCACATTTCTTTGCTGAAGCAGATTGAAACTCTGGAAGATCATGGCGATCGATCCGCGAGCTTTTCTAAGATCTGCCGAATTAAACTTCGATAGATCTTCACCGTAATAATAAACGGTTCCAGCCGATACCTCCTCAAGTCTGTTGAGCGTTCTGACAAGCGTGGATTTACCTGCGCCACTCATGCCTATGATACCGAATATCTCTCCTTCATTTATCTCAAGACTGACATCCTTTAAGGCATGAAAACCTTTGCCGTCATTGTTATAAATCTTTGATACTTTTTCAAGTTTAAATACGGTAGACAATGCTTTCAACCTCCCTTATTTTGTCACGATGCTGGTCGGACTCGAACCGACAACTTCGGCGTATGATGCCTATGCTATTCCGGCGGCCACAGCATCACATAGAGTATTTACTACTCTATATAGCGAGTTTTAACACCTCAATAAAACTCTTTTCATCCAGTGGCTCATAGTGACCCACCGGTCCGTTTTTAGTTGCTCTTTTTGCCATGATATCGAAATCCTTATCATCGATACCAAGCTCAGTAAGAGTTGTTTTTAATCCGATCTTTTTGAAGAAGCTTTCAAGCTTATCGGACAACTTATATGCTCTTTCTTTTTCCGTGTAGTCATACGGATCGACTCCGAAAACCCTGCTTGCAAGTAAAGCAAGTCTCCAAGGCTTTTTCTCAGCCATATACTTTGTCCATGCGACAAATACTACAGCCATGCCTTCTCCGTGTGTGATACCGTACTGAGCCGAAAGCTCATGCTCTATACGGTGTGATCCCCAATCGGCACGTCTGCCTGCATCAAGGAAATTGTTGTGCGCTACACTCGCGAGCCACTGCACCTCAGCCCTGGCATTTATATCATGCAGATCCTCCTGCAATCGGTCCGCATTTAGAAGTAATGCCTTGATCGCTCCTTCGATCAGATAGTCTGTTGTATCAGAGTTTTTTTCATCCGAGAAGTACCGCTCCAGCAGATGAGCAAGAACGTCTGCCACCCCGACAAAGGTCTGATACTCAGGAAGTCCCGCAGTAAACTTAGGATTCATGATAGCAAACTTAGGGATGATCCGGTCATCCTCAAAGCCCAGCTTCCACTCACCGCTTGAAAGGATCGCCGCATTCGATGTCTCCGACCCGCTCGATGCGGTCGTAGCGATAACTCCTATCGGGAGGACTTTTTCAGGTGTTACATCCTTATCAAAGAAATCCCACACATCCCCGTCATAAGGGATCCCGATAGCGACCGCCTTCGCGGTATCGATGGAGCTTCCTCCACCGACCGCAAGGACAAAGTCTACGTTTTCTTTCTTTCCTTCTTCAACCAGTTCTCTGGCAAGCTCTATGGTAGGATTGGGCACTACACTTCCGTTTTCCGAAAAGTTGATACCGAGCTCATCCACCGCTTCTTTTATCACTGAATATATACCCAGATCTTTGATAAAGTCTCCGCTGTAAACAAGCAGAAGTGACTTCACCTGATACGAAGCGAGCAGATCCTTTATGCTCTTTTCGCTCTCCTCTCCAAATACTATTTTTGCCGGATTGTAATACTCAAAGCCTATCATTTTTTGCCTCCTGGTTATTTTTTTAATTACTGAAGCGGAACTACCGCACCGTCATACTTACCGTTGATGAAATCAGAGATTTCCTTGCTCTGAAGAACCTCTACTAAAGTTTTGATAGCCGGATCATCTTTTTTAGCCGGTGATGTTGCAATGATATTTCCGTAGGTCTTTGCAGCAAGTCCGTCGTTTGCCTCTACCGCAAGTGCATCCTTCACATGAAGTCCACCCTCGATAGCGTAGTTACCGTTGATGACAGCTACGTCTACATCCGGAAGTGCGTTTACAAGCTGCTCCGGAGCAAGCTCCTTGAACTCGATCTTTTTAGGATTCTCAACGATATCAGCTACTGTCGCCTCGATACCGGCATTCTCCTTGAGTGTAAGGATTCCTTCCTGTGCGAGCAGAAGAAGTGCTCTCGCCTCATTTGTAACGTTGTTCGGAACTGCTACTACAGCTCCCTTCGGAAGATCCTTAAGATCCTTTGTCTTACCCGCATAGATTCCAAACGGCTCATAGTGGATAGCGCCTACCGACACGAGATCGGATCCGTTCTCCTCGTTGAACTGATCAAGATAAGGAACATGCTGGAAGTAATTTGCATCAAGGCTTCCCTCGATAACACCTGTATTCGGTGTCACTGAATCCTCAAGCTGTACGACCTCAAGCTCGATACCTTTGTCGGCAAGAAGCGGCTTTGCCTGCTCCAAAATCTCTGAATGCGGTGTGATGTTTGCTCCTACTACAAGCTTTGTGGTTTCTGATCCGGCTGCAGGTGCCTCATCTGTCTGAGTCTGTTCAGCCTGTGGGTCCTTCGTTGCTTTTGTTGACGCCGATGCGCCCTCTCCGCATCCTACAAGTGCGAATGCAAGTGTAAATGTAAGTACTCCTGATACTAAGCTTTTAATAAATGTCTTTTTCATGATTAACTACCTCTCTTTCTCTTTTTTCTTTTCTTTCTTTTATGGATGTATTTATATGATAACCCTCAGATGCATTCCGGATCTGCACCCTCGGAGTATATCCGCAAAAAAAATAGCCCGGGACTCCTCTTCCCGGGCATGGTGTTGATACGGCAAACAACTCATAGTTTTCGGAGGCGCACGGATAATAAACCGAACGCCCCGGCCATATCACTTACCCGGGAATCAAACATTCGACTGCACATGGTTTCACACATTATCATTTTCATCATGTCGGTCATAATCCGCACCTCCTTCTTTCTAGGTTGGTATCATCTTACCACAGCACATGCTATTTGTAAATTACGTGGATTTAATCACCCGCGATAAGCAACACTTATCACAACTCTATCCTTATATCCTCTCCCAAAAAACCTTCATCATGGGTAGCTACGACAACTGCTGTCTCCTTTGATACATAGCCATTCAGAACCTCCCTCACTACTGCGGCAGTATCGGCATCAAGGCTTGAAGTCGGTTCATCTGCTATTATTATATCCGGCTGTTTTAAAAGTACGCCGGCAAGCAACGCTCTTCTGTATTCTCCTCCGGAGATCCGTCCCGGATATGAATTACGTATACCTGATATTCTCAGTACGTCAAGTATCCCATCCAAATCCTTCTCATCATAATCATATCCTATCAGTCTGAGCGGATATGTTATATTATCGTGTACCGTCAGAGATGGGATCATCGTCACACCCTGCATCATATATCCGATTTTTTTCCCAAGAAGACTTATCCTTTCATTTCTTTTCATATCGGTATATATTTCTTTTTCAACTTTTCCGTCATTTACTGACACTCTTCCCTCATCAGGGTGGAGCATACCGGAAATAATATTTAAAAATGTCGTTTTTCCGACACCTGACTCTCCTGAGATCACGGTAAATGTACCCGGTTCTACACTCAGATTGACATCAGAAACTCCGCCATCGGTAAACGCCTTCCCGATATGTTCAGCTTTCAATATCATATTATCCTCCATAGATCCTTTTCATCTGATATCTTCCTTCACTATCAGTGCACCGTCTTTTTTAAGTTGCTTTACAAATACATAAACAAGAGCTATCACAGCTATCATCGCATCCAATATAAATGTTTTCAGCGCAAACCACGCTACGACACCAAAGCCCGGCTGAGCATACGGCATCTGTACCGTGCTGCGTAAAAATGACTCCATCGGATACATCAAAACTATCGTAAAGATTATCGCACTTATCACAGCACCTGTCATAACAAATGCATACTCGAGCGAGATCAGTCTTACTATTTTTCCGGAAGTAACTCCTACTGATATCAAACGTCCGAGGATGACCCGACGCTGATAAAGGTTTAATGATGCCAGCTGTTATAAGCAAAAATACATTGAATACCGTAACAAGTGTACCGATCCCCGAAAGCTTCTCCACAAGAACACTTACAAGAGAGGTGATGCTGTATGCACTGATACCTTCCTTTGCGTATTTTTTTGTGATCGACTCCTTGATCTCCTCCGGTGTATGATTCGGATCAACATCTATAAGCAGCATGGATACCTGCTCTTTTCCGTCCTCGGAAGGAAAGACCATGCTGTATCCGTCGGTAGCCGCGATCTCCCTGGCCGAATCAAAGCTGATAAAAGCACTCGAATCATATCCCATCCCGGTATGATCCAAAACTCCTATAACCTTAAACTCTCTTCCGAAAAATGACACGGTCTGGCCCTGCTCAAAACCGGCTTCACTTCCGACTATTATCTCGTCTGTTTTAGGAGCTGTTATGTTTTGCTCACTGAGCCACGTTCCGACAGTAAAGTCAGTTTTAGGATCATAAGCTATCATCTGTATACCGCCCGCTGAACAACACTCCGCATTCAGTGTGGCGATGTATCTTTGTGCACTGACTCTGTTTACACCCTCTATCGTAGAAAGCTTTTCGCCCCAGTCGCTGTCAAGATTAACCGTGCACGCCTTGCCTTCAAAGAGAGAGTTTTGAACATCATTTCCGTACTCCGAAGGTACTATGATAATATCAGAACCGAGCCTTTTTTTAGTAAGCTCGGTTCCGTTTACAGCACCTCTTTCAAATATGCTTCCCGAAAAAACAGCAACGGAAACAAAGAAAAATAAAAGAAATAATATACTGCATATAAATCTTTGAGAAAACAGATCCTTAATCGCAAATCTAACGTACATCTTCACCACTCCTGCCGGAAAGCAATTCTGTTATGATCAGTACCAAAGCAAAAACGATCACAGCGATCGATGCGATATAGATGCCCGGTACCGTCTTTATCCTGCAAGCCATATCAGCCATATCACACGCACCTATGACAATCGGTGTAAGTGCTTCGATCACACCCGTAACCAAAGCGATGAGCCCGATAATGATAGATGATTTTTTGTCAGAGATAAATACTCCTCCGATTCCTATAACTGCGATTATTATTCCGATAAGTAACGCTGTCTTTGCAAGAAAGTTGCAGGCAGCACCCTCCATCATCACACACGGTTGTAAAAATGTTTGCGGTGCGACTGCGATAAATAAACCTAATACTGCGATCAATAAATTCAATACTTTTCTTCTCATTGTTATTCCCCTTATTTATAATTATTTTTTATGATTAAAATGCTTTTTCAAAAGCCTGAGTGAGATCCTCGATAAGATCATCCGCATCCTCAAGCCCTATCGAAAGACGGATAGTGTTATCATATATTTCAGCTGCCTCTTGATACTCGGGCTTTAACTCGATATGAGTAGTTCTGGTCGGATTGATGATAAGCGATCTCGAATCACCGATGTTCGCCTGAAATCCGAAGATTTCCACCGCCTCTAAAAGCTTTTTACGGTTTTCATCATCACCCTTTAAGCCAAATGAAAGGATAGTACCTGCGCCCTTGGGGGAGTATTTATCCGCAAGCTTTTTATACGGACTGCCTTCGGCCCAGGGATGTCTTACCCACAAAACCTCCTCTCTGGTCTGAAGAAAATCTATTATTTTTTTTGTCGTAGACAAAGCCTTATCAAGTCTTTCCGACAAAGTCTCGACTCCGAGCATCACAAGGTATGATGTGAACGGAGAGATCGCCGCCCCAAGGTAGTTAAGATGTATCGCTCTGATACGTCCCGTGAAAGGATTGTCCGGAAAAATATCAAGCGTGTCTCTTTTTGTCCCGTCCAGATCCTCCAAAAAGTAAGGCGTTTTTGTAAACTGAGGGAACTTGCCGTTTTTCCAGTCAAACTTTCCGTTTTCAACAACTATTCCGGCTATCACATTTCCGTGTCCGGTCAGCTGCTTTGTGGCAGAATATACAACTACATCCGCACCATATTCAAACGGATTTATCAGATACGGAGTTGCTACAGTATTATCTACGATCAGAGGTATCTGATGATCATGAGCTATCTTTGCAATCGCCTCGATATCAAGGACTGTAGCATTCGGGTTAGTGATCGACTCGATATAGATACACTTTGTATCATCCTTGATCGCTTTTTCAAATGATGTCGGATCATCAGGATCATCGACGATGTCTGCCCCTATACTAAACTCCTCAAACACCTGCTCGAAGCTGTCAAGCGATCCTCCGTAAAGCCTGGCTGTCGCCAGTATCCTTCCCTGACCGCCCGTAGCATTTAGAAGCGAATATGTAACCGCTGCCATTCCGCTTGCCAAAGCTATAGCTCCTGTAGCTCCCGGATGCATCGAAACAATCCTCGCTTCGAGTGTATCCGTAGTCGGATTTGAAAGTCTGGTATACAGCGCATCATCACTGTTAAACGCAAACATCGCATCCGATCTTTCCACGCTTCCAAGCTCATAAGCAGCCGTCTGGTATATCGGTACATTTACTGCCCAGTTATGATCTGCCGGATTGTAACCGCCGTGAATTTTTGCAGTATCAAATCTGTATTCTGACATGTCTTCCCCCTTCTATCATTCAACTTATTTTTTCAATTCTTCAACTGTTTTATCAGCCCACTCACACGCCTTATCAAGCTTTTCAAAGATCAGATCCAGATCCTGCCTTGTAGTGATAAGCGGCGGTGCCGTAAGGAAGTGTGAGCCTCCACCGAACGTGAGAATACCGTATTCATCACGGAGTATATTTAAAAATGTTCCGAGAAAAGGCTTTCCGTCCGGCGTCTCATCTATCGGCTTTCTTTCATCTGCTGACAGTGAAAACTCTACTGCTCCGAAAAGTCCTCTCGAGCGTACATCTCCGATTGAAGGATGCTTGGCTTTCAGGTCTTCAAGATGCTTTTTAAGTACCGGCTCCAACTCAAGAACATGCTCTTTTGTTCCGAGTCTTTTATACTCATTTATACATGCTATCGCCGCTGCCACTCCCAAAGGATGAGCATTGTATGTAAGTCCTGCGCCAAACGGATTCTCATCATAGTAATCAGTTATCTCTTTACTGAGGATGACTCCTCCGAGCGGAGCATACGAGCTGTTTACTCCCTTTGCAAAGGTGATGATATCAGGCTCTATACCTTCTCTTTCGCATGCGAACCAGTCACCGCAGCGAAGGAAACCTGCCATAACCTCATCACATACCATGAGAATCCCGTACTTTTTAGTAAGCTCTCTCACTCCTGCCAGGTATCCCTTCGGATAGGTAAAAGCACCGTTACTTCCCGCCACACTCTCTATAAAAATAGCAGCGATCTTATCCGTACCCTCCTGCTCTATCTGGTACTCTAATCTTTTCAAAAAATGCTTCGTCGCCGCTTCCTCATTTTCAAACTTAATATCATAGCCATACAGATGCGGAGCGTCAAACTTTATGAAGCCCGGGATAGTCGGAAAAAGAGCTGCTCTGTCAGGCTCTCCCGTAAGGCTTCCCGCACCGTAGGTTCCTCCGTGATATGATTCGTATTTTGATAAGATCTTTTCTCTTCCGGTATATGCTTTTGCAAATCTGATGGCAAACTCATTTGCATCAGATCCACCAAGTGTAAAAAGGACCTTCTGCATATTTTTAGGAGCCGCCTCCTCGATGATGAGCTCACCGAGTATGCCTTTCTGATCATAGGTATGCTTTGGATTTACATATGCCAGTTCTTCTACCTGATCCTGAACTGCTTTGATTATATTTTTATTGTTGAATCCGATGTTGATATTGCAAAGCTGGGATCCGAGATCTATATACTCTTTTCCCTCATCATCCCACACGCGGATACCGTCGGCCTTTTTCATGTAAAAAGGTTTATACTCCTTTTGGTTGTATCCAATGAAGGAAAACATAGTATATTTTTTTGATTTATCATACAGTTCTTTTGACATTTTTAACTCCTTTTTCAGATCATATATTCAGGCTGTCCGGCCTGACTTGCAAGCTCAAATCTCTCCAAAAGATCTTTTCTTATTTTCATAAAATCACTTCCGCCCCTGTTTCTGGGATGGTGCATTTTTATATCCATTATTTCACTTATTCGTCCCGGTCTCGGAGTCATGATGATGATCCTATCCGATAGATATATAGCCTCATCTACATCATGAGTGACCAGGATCATGGTCGTGTTATTTTTCGCCTTTAATTCCAAAAGCTTATCCTGAAGATCTGCTCTTGTAAAGGAATCAAGTGCTCCCATAGGCTCGTCTAAAAGCAGGATCTCGGGATCGTTTATCAAAAATCTCGCGATGGCCACACGCTGTGCCATGCCTCCGCTGATCTGATGAGGATAAGCCTTTTCAAATCCGTTTAATCCGATCATATCTATCAGCTCGGGCACACGGTGTTTGTTTTCTTTATACACCTTTCTGGCCTTTAATCCGTATGCTATGTTTTGCTCTACGGTAAGCCAGTTATAAAGATTTCCCTGCTGAAAAACATACCCGCGCTTCGGATCGGGGCCCGTTATCTTTTCCCCGCGAAGAGTTATCCCTCCCTGCTTGACAGGATCAAGTCCCGCAAGCATCCGAAGAAGTGTAGTCTTTCCACATCCGGACGCCCCTATGATGGAGACGAACTCGCCCTCCTGCACTTCAAAATTGGCATCAAGGAGTGCGACTGTTTCTTCGTCATCATCTTTATAAATACGGGATACATTTTCAACCTTAAGTATCGCTTCACTCATTTGATGATTCCTTTCTGCCAGCGCAGCATATGCTTCTGTAACCTGTCTATGCCAAGCTTTATCAAACTGAACAGCACCGCCATTACTACGATCGCCGCAAACACTTTGTAGTAAGCACTCCATACCTTTGAGGCATTGATATAATACCCGAGTCCGCCTGGCTGACCCATCATCTCAGCCATTACAAGGTTTGTAAATGCAAACGCCTCTGCTGTCGTGATACCCACAAAGATCTGAGGCATCGCATGAGGAATAGCCACCGTGAAGATCTGATGTTTTGTACTGGCACCAAGTGTCCTCGCTGCTTCAAACTGCGCTTTCGGTGTCCCTGTTATACCTGATGCCGTCATCGTCGCCACCGGGAACCATACACATATCACGAGCAAAAATGCCGCGGCTGCAAATGACTCCGGAAAGATAATAAGCGCAAATGGCATCCATGCCACCGGCGGTATGACTCCGCAGATGTCAAGTATGGGGTTTACCCAATAAGCGATCTTTGGAAAATAACCAACGATAACACCTGTTATGATCCCCACTATCACTCCAAGGATGAATCCGACAGCAAAAAGTCTAATCGAGTAAAGAGTGTTTTCAAGAACATAAGCTCCATCTTCTAAGTAGGCTTCTGCGATACCTGCCGGCCCCGGGAAGAACGGCTGTGGGAGGATGGCAAGCTTGGTTCCTGCAACATCCCAAGCAGCCAATACCAAACCCACCGCTATCCTGAAAGGAATCTTTTTTTTGAACTTCTTTTTCTTTTCTTTATCCTTCAGCGATATAAAACCTGTTATCGCATATGCGACGATTATCGCCAAAAGTAGTACTCTGTAAAGATCATTGCTGTTGATGACGATCGCGGATATCTGATGATCCTGAAAAGTAATATCAGATATTTGCGGGACAAAAATATTTACACCAAGTGCCACAATATATCCCAGTATCGCCAAGAATATCCTGATCATTTTTTTACTCCTTATTACTTTGCATCAACATCAACTTCTGTGTACAGCTTGTCGATAAGCTTTGAGCTTTCGGTGGAAAGATAACCTATCTTGTAAAGCTGATCAGCGAAATACTCTACGGTATCCTTTACGCCTCTTTTTCCTGCAGCGAACTCTTCCTGAGTCGGATATGCATACTCTTTTAAGAGGTCTGCTGCAAGAGCTGCATCGTTAATCTCCGAATAGTTTTTCTCAGCGATAAGCTTTACCGCCTCATCGGTAGAGTCGTTGATAAACTGCTCTGCTTTTCGGAGTGCGCGGATGATCGCTGAGATCAAAGCCGGCTTCTCTTTAAGCACTTTGTTTGAAGCATAAACAAAGCAGCAGTACTTTCCTGCAAAGATATCATCTGTTCCTATATTGAGAAGAGTCTTTGCTTTTCCATCTTTTACGGCTTCGCTGGCGATCGGATCCCAGATAGCCGCCGCCTGGATGTCTCCGTTTGCGAGAGCCTGAAGCTCTAAGTTTCCATCACTGTACGGAAGGAACTTGACCTTTGCATCAGATCCTGTCACCTTGATACCGTGGTTCTCAAGCCAGATGCTGGCTGCCTCATACGGCGGGCCACCGATCTCGTCTACTCCGATGTTTGCTCCGTCGAGATCCTCAACTGATTTTATATCAGAGTCAGCTGCTGCGAGCACCTGGATACATCCGTTGTGAAGTCCTTCGACTACTGATACATCCACATCCTGCTCTATCGACTGGAAGTACATGAAGTCACCGTTTGTGATCGGATAATCACCGTTGTTCAGTCCAATCTTTCTGGTCTCGGTATCCGCTGCAATAAGCTTCGCATCGATACCCTCTTCTTTGAAAAATCCTTTTTCAGCGGCTACATAAAAAGGTGCTCCACAAAGCGATCCGTCAAGTACAGGGATCTCCACAGTTCCGAAATCAGTCGAAGCACTTTCGCCTGTTCCGCCCTTGTCTCCACCACTTGCCACTCCGCAACCTGAGATACCAACTGAACCAATAAGTATCAAAGACAGGGCGAGTGCACTAAATACTCTATATCTTTTTTTCATCTGCTTTCTCCTTCAATGTAATAGAATAATTATTTGATGTTCTCTCTCCATGTTGCCGGCTTAAACTCACCCTTGAGCGGAAGGAGTCTCTCGTCCACATCCACTCCGAGAACTGAGTTGAAATTGTTTGTCGCCTGCATCTGAGCACCGAAGCCGACGATGATGATGATCTCGGTGTCGGTATAGTATTTTCTGAGCCCGTCAAGAAGCTCATCAGAAACCTTTGTAGGATCCTTTACGATCTGCGCTCCGAGCTGCTGAAGAAGTTTCTCATTCTCCTCGAGAACAAGGTTTGCCGGATCAAGTCCAAGCTCCTTTAAGTCACTGATGAAAAACAGTGAGCAGAGCTGACATCCGTTTGTGGTAGATACTGAGTGAGCGTAAATAGTAGCTGCACGCTGACCTACTGTCTTCTCGAGAGATGCCCAGCTGTCATACCATCCCATAAATGCGAGATATGTACCATAGTCCTGAAGCATGACAAGCTTCATGTTTGTGATCTTTCCTTTTGAGTTCAGATCGTCATATGCTGCCTTTGACTGAGGATCAAGCTCCTCCGGTGTTTTAAGATTTACTCTTGCCATTTTTATGTCTCCTTTCGATTTTGATTGTTATTTTTTTATATGAAAGCCCTTGATAATAAGCTTTACATAACTGTTTTATATAAGCCTTTACTTAAGTATCGATCGCCTCTGTCCGGGAAAATAGTAACTATATTTCCGTGGTCGATCTCACCTGCCAGCTTAAGGCTTGCGGCGAGTGCCGCCCCCGATGATGAACCCGCGAGGATACCTTCTTTTTTTGCAAGAAGTCTTGATGCTTCAAATGCTTCATCATCGTTTATTTTTATCACCTTATCTACCAGGGAGATATCCATGGTATCGGCGATAAAATCATTTCCTATTCCCTCTATATCATAGTCATGATGCTCGCCTCCGCCGATGGTGGACCCTTCCGGATCGGCAAGTACTCCTATGATATCAGGATTTTTTTCTTTTAAGTATTTAACTACTCCCGAAAAAGTCCCACCGCTGCCGGCTCCCGCAACCAGATAATCGATCTGACCGTCGAGCTGCTCGTATATCTCAGGTCCGGTGGTCTCATAGTGAGCCAGAGGATTTGCCGGGTTTCTAAACTGTCTTAAAGATATCGCTCCCTCGGTATTTTTGAGGATCTCTTCTGCCTTTTCCTCGGCTCCGAGCATTCCTGCTTCTCTCGGGGTGTGGATGATATCAGCTCCCAGCGCTCGCATGATCTGCTGCTTTTCCTCTGAGAACTTCAAAGGCACCGTAAAGATCACTCTGTAACCTTGATTGAGCGCCGCTACCGCTATCCCTATACCGGTGTTGCCGGCTGTGGCATCAACTATCGTTCCGCCTTTTTTCAAAACTCCGCGCTTGACCGCATCATCTACCATGTACATCCCGACACGGTCCTTTACGCTTCCAGCCGGATTCATCAGCTCAAGCTTCGCATAAAGTCCGACTTCCTTTTTTACATCCATGTGATTTATCTTCAGTACCGGAGTATGTCCTATCATACTCCGGATGTCCATATGTACCTCCATAACTGTCACCTTTCCGATCAGCTCTTAGCTGATGCCTTGATTGCCTGCTCGAGATCTTTTATCAGGTCATCCGCATCCTCGATTCCGACTGATAATCTTATCAGCTCATCTACGATACCAACCTCTTTCCTGATCTCAGCAGGGATAGCCGCGTGCGTCATGCTCGCGGGGTGACAGACTAAAGACTCCACTCCACCCAGGCTCTCCGCCAGGGTTACAAGCTTAAGCGATTTGAAAAATGTTCTGTAGTCGTATTTTTCATTCAGCACAAATGATATCATCGCGCCGGGGCCGTCTGCCTGTTTTTTTTGAGTTTCATAACCCGGATCAGACTTAAGTCCCGGAAAATAAACCTTGCTTACATAGCCGCTGTTTTGCAACCACTCAGCGATCTTAACCGCATTCTCTACATGTCGGTCCATCCTGACTCCGAGAGTTTTTATTCCTCTGATGACCAGGAAGCTGTCCCATGGTCCGAGCACTCCACCGATGGAGTTCTGAAGGTAGTAAAGACGATCGGCCAAGGCCTTATCCTTCAGAGCTACGAGACCCGATACCGTGTCGGAGTGTCCTCCGAGATACTTCGTTCCGCTGTGAAGCACGATGTCCGCACCGAGATCAAGTGGTCTTTGCAGATACGGTGTTAAAAATGTATTATCAACTATAACTAACTTCCCATGCTTGTGTGCGACCTTTGATACCGCCTCGATATCCGTTACGGTCAGGAGCGGGTTAGCCGGGGTCTCAATGTATACGGCAACCACGCTCTCATCGATCGCATCTTCCACGAGATCAGTCCGGGAGGAATCGACTATCTCGTATGTTATTCCAAAGTTCTTGAACACATTGTCAAGAATCCTGAATGTCCCTCCGTAAATGTTATCCGATACGACCAGCTTGTCTCCCTCTTTGAATAGAGAAAGAACTGTGTTGATCGCCGCGAGTCCCGATGCGAATGCAAGTCCGTATTCACCTTGCTCGAGATCCGCTATCAGTTTTTCGAGAGCTGCTCTGGTCGGATTTCCTGTTCGGGAGTATTCCCAACCTCCTCTAAGCTCTCCCAGACCATCCTGCTTGTATGTTGAGGTCTGGTATACCGGAACGCTGACCGCGCCCGTCGTTTCATCTCCATCTATCCCTCCGTGAATCAGAAGAGAGTTAATATGTAAGCTCATAGTCTTTCTCCTTTCTTCGTTGTGAGCCACATCTTTGCTATGCTCACGCCTTTCACACAAAATTTGCCCGGACACTCAAGTCCGGGCAAGTAGCAAGATTATGGCTTAACAACATCGTTTGATGTCAGAGCGTGCGGATTTTGATCCAGACGCTCCGGCCATGATCTCTGCCCGGAAACCCTGCATTCGACAGCACGTGGTTTTACAGATAAATGTTCTCATCTTGTCGGTCATATTCCGCACCTCCTCTCTTCAAACTGCTATAATCCTAGCATGTTACTAGGAATATGTCAATTATACCATTTTTATCGTCGGCGATAACTTATATTTATCACAGCTCTTGACAACACCTGTGATAAGTAATACAATATCAGTAGCCTGTTTTGCAGGCTCTTAGGATTTTTTTACCATGATAAGGAGACTACAAATTGAACATCAACCAGATCAAATATGTTCTTGCTGTGGCAAGTTCATCATCTATGAGGGAAGCATCAACCAAGCTTTTTGTATCGCAGCCGGCACTGTCGGCAAGTATAAGCGAACTCGAAAACGAACTCGGTATACTCATATTCGAGAGAACAAATAAAGGAATCACTCTGACCGATGAGGGAAGAGAGTTCGTCGAATACGCAAAAAGGGCCGTGGGACAATACGAAATCCTCGAGGACAGATACCTCTCGAGAGACACATCTAAGGAGAGGTTTTCGGTTTCCACCCAGCATTACAATTTTGCGATCAAAGCTTTTACTACTATAATTAAGGATGCCGACCCGGATGAGTATATTTTTTCAATACACGAGACCAAGACCAGGGAAGTTTTGGAACAGGTACGTACGATGAAAAGCGAGGTCGGGATCGTATCTTTCTCGGGAGCAAATGAAACTCTGATCAAAAAGCTTTTCAAGGAATACCAGCTCGAGTTCACACCTTTGATGCGACGTGAAACCTATGCTTATGTATGGAAAGATCACGAGTTTGCCAAAAGGAGAAATATCTCACTTGAAGAGCTGCGCAACTACCCCTGTGTATCCTTTGACCAAAGCGACAACTCAAATCTCTATCTGACTGAGGAAGCGATGGCGGACTACGATTTCAAAAAAATGATCCGCTCCGATGACCGCGCGACTACCATGGAGATCATCGCCGATCTGAGGGGATACTCCATCGGCTCGGGAATGCTCGCGGAGAAAGACTCTACTTTACAGGGACTCGTTTCCATAAAACTTGAGGAAGAGGATCCGCTCACGATAGGATATATAGTCAGAAAAGGAAGTGAGCTCTCTGCCTACGGAGAGGCATATATTAAAGAACTGTTAAAGTATAAAGAAGAAATATAATGCAACTTTTGATACAGATCAACTGATCTTTGATGTCGGAAATGGAGGTTTAAGTGAACTATAGAAACGATAAACACGGCGAACCCATATCTTTACTCGGCTTCGGATGTATGCGATTTACAAAAAAAGGCGGAAATATAGACCTTGATAAAGCTGAAAAAGAATTAAAGACTGCTATCGATGCCGGAGTAAACTACCTTGATACCGCGTACATCTATCCGGGCAGCGAGGTCGCTCTCGGTGAGATACTTTCCCGAACAGGCCTCCGTGACAAGGTCAATATCGCAACCAAACTTCCGGGATATATGATCAAAAGTAAAAAGTCTATCGAAAAGCATTTTCAGGAGCAGTTATCAAGACTTAAAACAGATCATATCGACTACTATCTGATGCATATGCTCACAGATCTTCAGAGCTGGGAAAAACTCTGCGAACTCGGTATCAAAGAATGGATAGAAGAGAAAAAGAAATCGGGTGCCATCAGAAATATAGGCTTTTCTTTTCACGGTAACACCGATAGATTTTTACAGATACTCGATGCTTATGACTGGGAGTTCTGTCAGATCCAGTACAATTATCTTGATGAGACGACCCAGGCCGGAGTGAGAGGGCTTAAAGCCGCAGCCGAGAAGGGAATCCCGGTTGTTATCATGGAACCACTTCGCGGCGGAAAGCTCGTAAACCTGCTCCCCGAAAAAGCGAAGGAGCTCATCAAAAATGATCCTAAAAAAAGAACTCCTGCGGAGCTCGCTCTCAGATGGCTCTGGAACCAGCCCGAGGTCACATGCGTGCTCTCCGGCATGAACTCTGTAGAAATGGTAGAGGAAAACTGCCGTATCGCATCGGAAGTTATTGAAGGTGAGTTTACCGATGAAGACTTCGAGCTTATCAGCAAGATACGCGATATCATCCGCGAGATGACTAAGGTCGGATGCACGGCGTGCGGTTACTGCATGCCCTGCCCGCAGGGAGTAGATATCCCCGCTGCCTTCCGGTATTATAACGAGACGATGATAAGCGGAAAAAGAAGTGCCAGATTTGAATACGCTCAGGGCGTCGGAATCCGTAAAGAAAAATCGTTCCCGACTCAATGTATCGGCTGCGGGAAGTGTGAAAGCCACTGCCCGCAGGGGATACATATCATACAGGAACTTAAAAATGCAAATAAAGCTCTTCGTCCTTTGCCATATCGCATCGGAACTGCCATCGCGAGGAAGTTCATGCTGAGCTGAAGCAAAGGCAAACTTTTAATTCATTACTTTACAACGACCGTTATTGTTTTTGTTGTAGTTTTTCTGCTTGAAGATGTCTCTTTTGCAGCTATGCGGAATTTATACTTACCGACCGGTGCTTTCTTTTTAAGTGTAATGGTCGTACTCTTTATGGTGAGCATTTTCTTGCCTTTTTTAGGAGTACTTACTAAACTGAGACTGAGTTTTGCTTTCGGGCTCACCTTTACGGTAAACTTTTGAGCCTTTTTATTGACCTTCGATTTTTTAACCTTGAGTGTTACGCTTTTCTTTACGGCATCCTTTGATTTGATCTTTATGCTCGCATTTGCTTTATGACCGAATGCCTTGATCGGGAAGTTATCAATCTGGAAGGAGTCTTTTGTAAAAGATTCGCCAAACGCCATTTGCATTTCAGCTTCGTTCGATTCCCACAGTGTCCCGATAATACTCTCTCTAAAAGTGCTGATATCTACCCATCCTTCTCCATTAGATATAAAGCTTTCTCCGGGGTTAATCACTCCCTTGATCTTCAACGGTGCCACACCTACACCTAACGGTATAAGTTCTTTATAAACCTCACTGTTTTTATCGTCATCTTTGTAGTGCTCAGAGATCACAACAGAGTATTTTTCTCCCTTTTTAACCGGAATATCTTTTTTCAGTACAATCCTTTGGTATCCGGCATAAAGGAAAATCTCCATACCTTCTGTTACCTTTGTGCCCGAAAGAGGATCAGACGGATCCTTAAGGTTAGTATAGATTGCATAATCTACATATGTTCCGGGAGTATTTGTAGCCATCCCGATCGAATACAGATTAGTGCTCTGCTCTGAGGTAAATACGTTTGCCATCATTGACTTCTGTGTAGGATCCGCTTTTGCCCCAATTTCATCCATACTCATATAGGTATTCGCGGGAAGCAGATCATACTGAGCTATCGTAGTTTCGCCTATAGCTTTTTGTTCTTTTTCTGAGTAGAAGCAATATGACTCTGCTCCGCTAACAGATGTATCAAAGTATGAAAGGTAAAAATAACCCGTACCATCAATTCCCCAATCTCTCTCTACCCAGCCGTCACGTGATCCCCAGCTGTTCTTGATGATAAATGCACCATCTTCCGGAGGGGTACTGCCCTCAACAGTTTTTCCTTCCACAGTTCTTGTGAAGTTTTCTTTGGGATAATTATCATCATAGCCCACTACACAAACCGCATGGTTTGCTTGTTTATAATCATTGGTATACTGTGCCCAATTCGTCGTGTTCATATATCCTTTGTCACCGAGCACATCCCCCGGCCTTGACTGATCCGCATAATATGATAACACTACTCCATGACCGTTTTTCAATTCATTTTTTATGCTCCATCTCGTATCTTCATTGTTTGAAAATAGGCCCATTTTAGCGCCGATAGGAGTCTGCATGATACGGCTTTCTTTCATAAGCAATCTACTGCCACCAAAGCGGTATGTAGCGTTCAGCGGAAGGCTCCAATCGTCAAACTTCGCATAGCTTTCTATATCATCATAACTCCCCGGGAGAAGTTTTTCCTCATAAATGCTGTCAAACCACTCTCTGAAATCCATACCGTCCTTGTAACCGAGTGACATCATCATTGCTACCGCTTCAGGATTATTCATCATATACAAGTTATATAATTCTTTATAATCTGCTTCTTTTCTGGCTGCCTTCGCCTCATCGGACTCATTTTTATCAGTGGTGATCCATCCGTGCATTCCTTTGTACTGATATGGACGATCATCGACAGCACCATAGTTTTTGGCCCATCCCTTTACAATATCCGTTTCCTTTTTTGGTCCCTGACCGGACATAAAAAAGTTTGAACCGCAATTCAGCGTCGTGGCTCCTAAATCATAGCATGCGTTGATGTTATCCTTTTCCATTTCTGATGGATCAAATCCCTCTCCAACCTGAGACGACGGAATGATCCCCGATTCCACATCATCATTAGTAATGCCGTGATAGTGGTACCAAGCAAAATCCTTTTCGGAAAGGTCTATTTTGTCATTTTTTGTTTTTTTTTGTGTACCAAGGTTGTTCTCAAATAAGTATGAAATCTCGGCAGCAGACTGAATACCAAAAGCCCACCGGAGTCACATAGTTTTCACCTTTTCCGTCTCCATCCTTATCATAGTCGCGCAGATCAACTTTTGCAGGCAAAACCGAAGTTTCTTCTTCCAACTGTTTTTCTACGCTTTTTGACATCACTTTGTTGTCAGATAAAAAAGCGATCTTTCCATCCTTTGCCTGCGCATTCGCAGTCGGAGCGATCACTCCGGACGCCGTGAAACCCATAGTAAAAGCAAGTGCTATAGCCGCAGTTCTCTTAAATACTCTTTTCATTGTCACTTCCTCCTTTGATTAATCATGTTGTAAAATAGTTTGTCATTTTCGGATGGAATTGTCTCTACTTCCCTTTTTTATCTTTAGACTTTTCAAGTATTCCTTATGTTCCGGCGTAATGCGATAACTCTCTACGGATTTTTGTATCGCTTTATTATGTGTCCAATCATCAAGTCTTTTTTTCTCTATATACGGAAGGATACTATCATACTGCTTAGCGAGCGCTGTAGCGAAATACCATGCGATCATCATATTTACATAATACTCCTCGCTCCGCAACCCGGCGACCATCTCAGGGTATTTGGCAGCGTAGTCATCATCCAAAAAATGCTCCATCAGCATCCCCACACCGAATCGTATAGTGTATGGTTTATCTGATGCTATCCATTTTTCTATATGAGAAAAAAGAACGTCCTTATGCTTTTTAAAAACCTTCGGCGACATCTGATCACATGTGGCCCAGTTGTCAACATAAGGAAGAAAAATCTCCAGCTCCTGCATGCATTCATCCAAATCCTTTATCCCGGATATGATAAAAGCATGCAGCTGGTTTTCTTCAAAATACTTATGCGGCAGATCCTTCAGAAAGCGCTTATAATCTCCGGACTTCAAGATCTCTTTTGCCATCGTCCTAAGCTCCGGAGTTCTCACTCCGATTATAGACTTGGGGTCTATCGTAGGAACTATTTTAATCTGCATCTCACGATACTTTAGATCCTGAAGCTTTTTTAAGCTCTTATGAAGGTCTGATTTATTCATGGATTATCCTTTCAAAACCGCAATACTTCACAACCCCTGTCAATCATCTCCGACTATTCTCAGTATGTCTAAGAACAGATTGATGATATCCACATAAAGAGATGTTGCAAACATGACTGCATTTTTTGCGGTCGGTGTCGACTCCTGAGCCTTCGCCCAGTCATATCCGATGAAGCCCGAGAATATGATTGCAGATACAACACTGATCCACGACGGATATGTACCCGTGATAAGAAGCATGATCACTTCTGTTATGATCACTCCGATAAGTGCGACAAACAACACTCTTCCTATCTTTAAAAACATATCCTGCCACAGAGTTCCAAGTAACAGCATCAGTGCAGTCACGATGGTTGTCACCAAAAATGCTTCGAGAACGATTGCAGGCATATACATGCTTACTATCATCGCCAGTGCGATACCGAAGCCGACTACGAGTATGTTGTACCCGATAAAGCTTATCACAGGATTTTTAGATGCATGCACTATGATACATCCTACGATGACCATTCCGAGATATATCAGCAGATACGTCCATGTATTCTGAAAGGCTGCTGTTATCTTATCTCCGAAAAACATGCAGATCGCGGTGTCAAGACCAACTCCCCAAAGAACGATAAAACCGATGATAAGGTTATAGGCTCTTCTCGAAATCGTACCGGTCTCACTCATCACTGTCTGAGCAGCAGTTTGTGTAGCAGCCTGAGCGGCTGCACCTGTATTTTGCATCACCTGCTCATAGAGCGGCTTTGCTGTCTGTCCGTTATTCTGATCCATATTTACCTCCTTAACACTCAATGATAAGTTGTATTATATCACACCACTCCTTATTTTTCAACGGATAAATCTCCATCCATCCTCCACAAGTGCACTGTCGGTATCAGCCTGTAATCGCTTATTTTGTTAGATTTTTAAGCCACCTCCCCTTTTTCAGCCAGAAGTGGAAGATAACTACTTTTATGATATCGATAAGCTTTACATACATAAAAAGCATCACCGGTCCGACACTCGTATAGATGCCGATCAGAATCACGAACGGAAGCATGATAACTATGGTCACTGACATGTCTCCGACAGCTCCCATCACCGTATCACCGCCGGCTCTAGCTACCGACTGCTGCGCATTCATATACACCCATAACGGCATAAACAGTGCCATTATAAATACCATGTTTCTCGCTATGGTGATAGCGCTCACACTCAGCTTGCCAAACACTACCGGTATCAAAAGCGCGCTCGACATCGCGATAGCAACCATTATAAGTCCGAACACCGCTGCCCCGGAAAGTAACCACCTTTTTTCCTGCCTGGCTTTGCTTAGATCACCCGATCCCAACACCTTTCCGAGAAGCACTGCCGTACTGCTTGATATACCCTCAAATGCAACAAAGAAAAGATCCGCTATGACAAAGCTTGCAGCCATACCGGATACTACATCCGCTCCTCCGCGACCGTTATAGATAGCAGAAGTAACTGTCTCTGAGAGAACCCACACCATATCACAGAAGAGTACAAACAACCCTTTTTTCAGTATGTTTTTAAAAATCTTCCCGTCGATCCGAAAAAACTCTCTGATAAAAGATCGGCCTTTTTTTACTATTCGAAACTCCGGTTTAAGCTTTATATATACCCCTACAAACAGTATAAACTCGAGACTTCTTGATATCAGAGTGGCGTACGCTGCTCCCTCTACTCCGAGCATAGGAAAGCCGAGATTCCCGTAAATGAGCAACCAGTTAAATATAGTATTCGTGATCATCGCAACAGCAGTTATTACCAAAGGTATTTTGACGTTGCCCATATCTCTGAGCGAACTGGCTATACAAAATGATACTGTCATCGGCGGACCAACTATCGTCATGATCCGTATGTATCTCACTGCTTCGTCGAGTATCATATCTGCCTGCGTGTTTCCGATCAGCATCAGCGACAGGACCTGTCTCGGAAAAACAAAGCACACCAAAAAGTATGGAATGAAAGCCGCAAGGCCCATGACCAACTTGAACCTGAACGCCTGACTCATCCCTTCTTTGTCTTTCGCCCCGCAGTACTGTGTTAAAAATATACCTCCGGATGTGGCTATGGCTCCCAAATACACCATGAATATAAATGTGATATGTCCGGACACATTTACTCCGGACATTGATATGTCACCCAGCCCGGATACCATGAAGTTGTCTATCAGCGAAACCATACTCTGAATCACGCCCTGCAGCATGATCGGCAGCGCTATAGACAAAGCTCCAAGGTAGAACCTTCTGGGACCAAATAGTCTTTTACTTACTTCCATTTCTCCATAGTCCCTTCTATGCTTCAATCTCCTTTATATTTTAACTTTCAACCTTTACAATCCTCTTCGGCTCATGCCCATAATCTCTCAATACATCTTTTTAATCTCTTCATCGATCCCATACCGTTCTTTGAACTCGGCCAGGTCTCCCGAGTGTCTGATCAGCATGACCTCCTCAAAGGCACCTGTATGGATGTCTTTAAAACCAGCCACCTGCTCTCCTGTGCAAATGCTTGCACGGATCATCGGTGTTTTGTTTTCACGATCATATGCCCCCTGTGGTTTGTGTTTTCTAAATAGCATCTTCTACTTTGCTCCTTTATATGCAATTGTTTTCATTATAACCGTATTTGCCCATTTTTTCAATCGTTTCCTTTCTCAAGGTTTTTTCGAAGATTTTTCAAACAAAAATAGCCCTGCAGCTATCCGCATTTGCAGACAGCCACAGGGGTATTATTCTTGATGTTTCGTACTTCTCTTTAGGTAGTCTTCTTTTGTAATTTCGAATTCACTTACCTCTGCAAATCCATTCTCTGAACCTTCATCATCCAAAAAAAGGAGGAATTTGATATGTACCCATAATCCTGGACACATACTTATGAACTAGGCTGAACACATGGATGCTTCCCTATATTTTCGGGGAGGCATCCATTTGGTTTTTGC
>ONKC01000114.1:4170-11454 GCA_900318295.1 uncultured Eubacteriales bacterium | reverse complement strand
TCAATAGAGTAGGGGAGATTTTCTCTCCCCTCTCACACCACCGTACGTGCCGTTCGGCATACGGCGGTTCAACAAGTTCTAAGATTGTGACGTTCGGTATAATAGTCAAGACAACTGACCAGTCCTGCACTGGTCAGTTTCTCTTTCGAGATTGCCCTGACCACGCAGGTCTTCGTTACCACCCACTGATATCGGTCCCCTGCGTATGATGTTAATCGCGCAAGGTCTTTGCCTATACCGAGTTTCTGTAACGCCCACTGACGTCTTGATGGCACTTTCCAGTTCTTCCAGAGTATTACCCGTAGTCTCATGCGCAAATGAGCGTCTATGTCTGTCATTATTGTTTTCATCGAACCTAACGCAAAGTAGTTTATCCACCCTCGGATAACCTCGTTGAGTTTCTGCACTCTCACGTCAAACCTCATTGAATACTTGCGTACCGTAAGTCTCTTGAGCGTTCTTTTGAATTTCTGAATTGAATCTTTATGGGGTCTGCATTTCCACTCCTTAGTTTTGAGATCCTTGTAGAATCCAAATCCGAGGTATTTCAAGTTGCTCGGTCTTGCAATCCTTGTCTTCGTCGCATTGACCTTTAGCCCCAGTTTCCTTTCAATCCATCCTGTGATTGAGTGCATTACCCTTTTCGCGCTCGCCTCGCTTCTGACCGCAATTATACAGTCATCTGCATACCTGACGAATCGCAGTCCGCGACTTTCCAGTTCCTTGTCCAACTCGTTGAGCATTATGTTTGACAGTAGTGGTGACAGGTTACCGCCCTGCGGCGTTCCTTTGTCTGTCCGCTCATACTTGCCCTGTACCATTACCCCTGCTTTCAGATACTTTCGTATCAGGGATTCCGTATCTCCGTCATTTATGATATTGTGAACAAGACTCATTAGTTTGTCCTGTGGCACATTGTCGAAAAACTTTTCCAAATCAATGTCCACAATCCACTCATATCCCTCGTTGAGAAATACAAGCATCTCCCTGATTGCCTGTTCACAACATCTTCCTGGTCGGAAACCATAACTATGGTCTGAAAACAACGGCTCGCACATCGGACTTATGACCTGTGCTATACCCTGTTGGATAACCCTGTCCATCACGGTGGGTATTCCGAGTTTCCGCTTACTCCCATCAGGCTTGGGTATTTCCTGTCGCCTGACAGGTAACGGTCGATACTGCCTTTGGCGTATCTGCTCCTTGATATTATCCCAGTTATCCTTGATGTACTCTCGGATATCCTCGACTTCCACTCCATCTACCCCTCCGGCTCCCTTGTTAGAGACAACCTTTTTGCAGGCGATGTTCATGTTGTCGTTGGATAGTATCTGTTCCAATAACTCTGACATCTCCTTGTGTTCCGCTCCTTTCCGCTCTCCGTGATAATTCCTATGTTTGTGCGTTTACGGCTCATATACGCTTCGCCTACATCCGCTGTCAGATACTCACAGAGACATACATTCGTTTCACACGACTTGTTGTTCAGCCCTTCGGTGTTGTCACCTACTATGGCGTCTGCTGACTTCTCACAGTTCGTTGTTATTACGGCAAATGAGACCGTCTGTGAGACCTCACGGGATAAGCCCCAAACCTTTCCCCGTTTACTCGCCTGATTTACGCATTAAGGTTACGGTTGCCAATTTGGACTTTGATGCTTTCTGCCATCTCATCCGCTTAATACGCCTTACTATCAGGTTTCTGTCCGTCGAGCCACGGTTTCGCTATTGCTTCTTCTCGCCTACACCTCGCGATGTAAACCTTGCAAGTCGCTATCGGGTTCGCTGGCATCGCGATGTAAACCTTGCAAGTCGCTATCGGGTTCGCTGGCAACTACGCCCCTTGGGACTTTCACCCAAGGTTCGGGACATGCCCGTCATACAGAAAAAACAACCCCTGCTTTTAAAAAGCAGGGGTTGGATATTTTTAAAGAACTCTTCTCGCCTTAATCGGTGTACGATAATCGATCGGGCTTGTCTTGATACCGGTACGCGGGTTCGATGCGTGAACTACTCGTCCGCCTCCGATGCAAAGTGCAACGTGTGATACGTGGCCGCCACTTCCGTAGAAGATCAGGTCTCCGGCCTCTGCATCTCTCCAGCTGATGCTCCTTCCGGTATTAGACTGAGAACTTGATGTTCTCGGAAGTCTGATTCCGAAATGTCTGAATACTGACATCGTGAATCCTGAGCAGTCTGTACCGTGTGTAAGAGAGGTTCCGCCATATACGTACGGATTTCCGACGAACTGAAGTGCGTAGGATGCGATCGAATCTCCATCGCCTCCGGCAACTTCTCCACCGCCGCCGCCTTCATCATCATCGCTTCGGCCACCGCCTCCGCCGTCGTTATCGCCGCCGCCTCCGCCGTCATTATCGCCGTCGGATCTTCCGCCGCCTCCGCCGCCGTTATCACCTGAGTGACCGCCGCCGCCGGACTTGCCGCCTCCGGAACCGTTGCCGCCGCCGGAACCGCCGTTGTTTCCGTTGTTTCCGTTTCCGCCGCCGTTATTATTATTTCCGTTGTTTCCGTTATTATTTCCGTCGCCGTTTGTTTTGCGATGTCTGTTATCCTTCTCGGCAGCCTCTGCAGCTTCCTTACGACGCTGCTCTTCTCTTTCCTCTTCGATGGATACTGCCTTCTTGAACTGTACGGTTATCTTTACATAATCCTTTGAAACATATCCGATACAGTCATCATCCACGTTGATCTTTACCCAGTCGTTAAACTCCTTAACAACCGGATAACTCTCATCCTGAGATACGAGCGTGATCACTGTTGCGTTTTCATTTGAATCCTCACGAACACGAAGTGTTTCGGTAGTGACCGTGGCCCACTTTGTACCAAACTCATCGATGAGCTTCTCGGCGCTGTAACCGATAGCCAGATAATCTTTTCTTATGTAGCCCTCAACGGATCCTGATTTGATAAATGCCCAATCGCCTTCATTGCTAACGATGGTAGCCGCGCTTCCGCGATAAAGCTTACCGACAATCTCGGCATCCGTATTTGGCTTCTTTCTGATATTCACATAATCCGCCGCGATCGAGATTCCTACGTTCTCATACTCGGATGCGGATTTAACATCACCGTCTTCACCGACCTTTTCCTCTACAAGTGCTTCACCCGTAACACTGGTTCCGCTTGCAGCGTTTCCTCCAAGCATATCGGCGAAGGCCACGATAGCCTCAGGATCGCTTCCCACTGCCGACTGGAGTGAGCAAAACATATCAAGTGTATAGGACATACCCGCAAGCTCTGTCTCGGTACAAATAGTGGTGGACCTTGACGTCGTCACGGATGCGATAAGTCCCAGAGACATGATGCAGCCTGCACCAAGCACAGCCTTTATCAGTCTTCCCTTATTCATATACTAACCTCCCTATTAGCCGCGGCTTCCTCGACTTTCCGCGGAGTTGTTACAAATCTATTAACAAAATACGGTTTTAGTATAACAATTTATTCTACATCTGTCAACACTTTTTTTTGAAAAAATACGAAAAATCGTCAAATTCCACTCGTTCCCAAAAAATTTACACAAAAAGGCAAAAAAATACTTTCTTTTTTTCTAATTCTGTGGTACAATAAGTTCATCGATACAAGGAGGTGTCGCCTATGGAAATCTCAGACGGAATGGATATCGCAAGATATGCTTCGATATCCGCTCAGAACAGCACCATGGAGGGTGTGGGGATTGCGATGCTGAGCAAGGCTATGGATGCGCAAGAGCAGATGGGAGCCGCGCTCACACAGATGATGGAGCAGTCTGTCAACCCTAATTTGGGTGCTAACATTGATTTAAGAGTTTAATTACTTTCTTTCTCCTTTCTTTATGGATAGTGTGTAAGAGATCCGGTATCTGTCGACGGGCAGTGGCCGGATCTCTTGCCGTTTAGAGAAAAATATACTGGCTTTTTTTATGATCATCCGTTATAATATATGGAACAGAGCATTTTTTTGAAAGGACAAAACCATATGTATACACTTCATGACCGAGTATCTTACTCAAGAATTGACATCGACAGAAAAATCGGTATCGAATCCATAGTTAACGCGATGCAAGACACCGCTCTCTTTCACAGCGAGGATATAGGACGGTCCGCTGCATTTTTAGCCGAAAGACATCGTGCATGGCTCGTCAGTGCCTGGCATGTTATCTTTGTAAGACGACCTGATATGGGTGAGTATTTTGATGTCCACACCTGGGCTTACAAGTTCTCCGGGATTTTCGGGCACAGAAACTTTCTTATGGAGACACCCGAGCATGAGATTTTGGCTTATGCGGATTCGAGGTGGTTTTATTTTGATTCGGAAAGTATGAAGCCTACAAGGATAGACAAGGAAGAAAGCGAGGGTTACGGGACCGAGCCTCCGTACGATATGGACTACTCGGTATCCAGAAAGGTTGACTACCCAGATGACCTGGATAAGGTCGGAAGCATCTATGTAAATCCCTCGTTGCTTGACTCAAACAAGCATATGAACAACGGACAGTATATCTCTCAGGCGGTCGGGTTTTTACCGATGGGCTTTGATACGGCGGAGCTTCGCGCCGAGTATAGGAACGCTGCGCATTATGGGGATGACATGACAGTGCTCGCGGGGGCGCGCAACGGAGCTTTTTATGTAGTGTTCGTAAACGAAGAAGGCACTCCTTATTTTATAAGTGAGTTTAAATCAAGGTAAGTAAAAATGGCGCGCCGGACGCGGGAAATGGAGATTATCAGTCATGGCATATCTCATAGATAGCTTGGGACAAAAAGTAAGACTAACGATAGCGCGGGTTACTGAGCACGGCGCTTATCTTGTAAATGACGATAAGATCGACGGCGATGAGGTTTTGCTGCCGAACAATCAGCTTGACGGGACGCTGAAGGAAGGCGGCGATGTCGAGGTCTTCGTCTACAAGGATTCCGAGGACAGATTGATCGCGACCAGAGAGGTACCGAAGGTGTATCTCGGTGAGGTGGCGCTTCTTAAGGTAACCGATGTGACAAAGATCGGAGCATTTTTAGACTGGGGACTTAAAAAGGATCTGTTTTTACCTTTTAAAGAACAGACGAAAAGAGTTAGGCCGGGGGATATGGCCCTCGTGGCACTTTATATCGACAAAAGCGAAAGACTCTGTGCGACGATGCACGTTTACGATTATCTGAGAACCGATCATAACTATCAAAAAAACGACCATGTTCATGGTCGCATATACGAGATCACCGAGTCATTTGGTGCTTTTGTCGCTGTAGAGGATTGCTTCTCCGCTCTCATCCCGCATAATGAGATGAACCGCGTTTTAAACGTCGGTGATGAGCTGGATGCCCGCATCAAGGAGGTCAGAGAGGACGGTAAACTCACACTGTCTCTCGCCGAGAAACTCAAGGTCCAGATGAGCTCCGATGCTGACAGGATTTATGAACGTCTCATCGCTGCCGGAGGGACTCTCCCCTTCCACGATAAGACCTCCCCGGAGATCATCAAAAGGGAATTCGGTATCAGCAAAGCAGCTTTCAAGCGAGCTCTCGGCAAGCTGTTTAAGGCCGAAAAGATCATCATATATCCTGATCGGATAGAGAAAAGATAATATGTTGTTAATATGATCACAATTGGCGCGCCTGGCGGCAGGAGTTTTCTCACAGCGAGTAGCGTAGCTACTCGTCGGGAGAAAACCTCCGACCGCGTCCAGGCGCGCCAATATTATTCATTTTTTTATTCCACCTTGATATATGATATCGCAGGCTTAACAAAGACCATATCCTGATCATAAACCGGGCTCTTCTTAGTCTTCTTTCCGACCTTATAATAATAGTATATTCTCACATAATATGTCTTTTTGCTCTGCACGTATTTCTTTCCGAACTTACTTATCTTGGTCGATGTAGTCTTGGCACCTATCTTCTTTGCAAACTTGTATCCTTTATTCTTTTTTGTCGATACATAGATCTCTTTTTTAGATGCTCCTTCAACCTTTATTCCGGATATTTTTATGGAATCCTTCTTGCCGGAGAGTTTGATCTTTTTGGCATACCCGTACTCAACCGTATCAGACCACTCACCGTATTTTTTAGTTCCGTTTCCGATCTTGACAAAGCCTCTTACTTTCACACATACTATCTTTCCCGGATAGCACGGTTTCAGAGAAAACCTTGCGGCGGCCGAACCCGAAACTGCTGCACTGTCTAAATTCTTTACATACAGTTTTTTACCCTTTATGGTTTCGGCACGAATCTGAAATCCTTCGGAAAAAGCATCCGGTCTAAACGAAAAATCCGAATCATTTATGTTTTGATAAATCTTGATAAGCTTAGGTGCATCAAGCTTTGCCGGGGTTGTTTTTACACCCTCTACTAAAACTCCGGTTTCATTCGAATTGATCTTTTTGCCCGCACTGTCAGACTCATATATCTTGAAGTTAAGGCTTAATCCCGGTTCTAAACCGTTGATATTCACTACAAAATTATATAGACCTGATGATGTCGGCTTTTCAGTAGCAGTCGGCGCCACTGTCGGTGTTGCAGATACAGCAGGTGAACCTGTCGGCGTAGCAGATGCAGCAGGTGTAGCAGTCGGTGTCGCTGCCGGCTTTTCAGTAGCTTTCGGCGTAGCAGTAGGTGTCGCTGTAGGCGCAGGTGTTTCTACGGGTTCGGGAGCAATCACTCCGAGCGGTTTTTCCTCGCTTTTATCGCCCATGATCTGATACAGGCTATAATACGCCGCCGTACCCTTCCAGCCTATCGTCACATAGTGGCTTTCCTTTTCCTCTGTTCCCTCTCCGAACACCGCCACTCCCGCATCGAGCTGTGTAACATCAGTTACGGTCGTCATCGCACGGGATGTCTTTACCGGCTGTCTCGTCACAAACGGGAGAACGAGCAAAGACAGGATGAGCATCAAAACGATAACTCTTCCTTTCCTAGCATTTTTCATGAATCTTTCATTCCTTTCTTATCGCGACGGATCAACTCCCCTTCTCACATGAGAAGATATGGATAGCCATCGGCGCAAGACGAATCTCTATCGAGTTTGCCCTGCCGTCATACTTTATATTTTTCGAAGCCCTCATCCTCGGATTTCCGAAGCCAAAGCCACCGAATTTCTCATCATCACTGTTGAATATTTCCTTAAACTTGCCCGCAAAAGGCACACCGATACGGAACTTATCATATGGTACCGGAGTGAAATTACATACGATCATGAGGATCTCTTCCTTGGTTTTTCTTAAAAATACCAAGGTCGACTTATTTGCATCGAGTGAGCTGATCCACTCAAAGCCCGAAGGCTTATCATCATC
>ONKC01000114.1:0-4142 GCA_900318295.1 uncultured Eubacteriales bacterium | reverse complement strand
GAGCCTTGTAAAACTCATTGATCACGCTCACATATCCGCGGAGTTTCTCATGTTCCTCTCTCTCATCTGTGATCTTCCAATCTATCGGAAGGATTCCCGTTCTGTAATCAAAGCTCTTTTCTCTGTGATGATACAAAGGCTCGCCGAGATACCACGGCTCGAGCTCGCCTGACTCCATTCCGGCAAAGTTCAAAACTCTTCCCGGATGTACGAGCTGATAAGCGTAGGAAAGTCTGAGTGATGCGAACTTCTGATGACGCATTCCGGCCATCTTATGATACATCGCTCCGGCGTTTCCTGCCACGTCATCGCAGCCGATACCAAGGATATACTCCTCAGCATACTGATATGCCATACTCAGTGTGAGAGTATCATGTCTTCCGCTCCTAAACAACGGATCTGTCTGCATGTACTCAAGGAAGTCATGCTTCCATCCCTCGTTCCATACCAGATCAAAGCCGATACCGCCGTCCTCTTCTTTATCAGTGAGTCCCGGATAGATCACGGAATCATGTCCGATGGTAAACGCTCCGGGTGCTGCCTTATGAACGAGCTTGTTCAGATTTTTCAAAAACTCGAGTCCCTCGAGGTTTTCATTTCCCCCGTAAATATTTGCGACCCATTCGTCCACCGGACGACCGTAATCGCAGTAAAGCATGGGGCCGAGGTCATTTATCTGAAGTCCGTCAATATGGAACTCTCTCAGCCAGTATACGGCTGCTCCTATAAGGAAGTTTACTACCTCTCCTCTACCGTAGTTATACAGTTTTGTATCGAGATAAGGATGTATTCCCTGTCTCGGATCGAGGTGCTCATAGAGGCAGGTTCCGTCAAACTCCACAAGTCCCTGCGTGTCGCGCGGGAAGCATGAAGGTGTAAAATCAACGATAACACCTATGCCTCTTTTGTGGAAGCAATCAACAAAGTATTTGAATCCGTCCGGAGTACCGTATCTGGAAGTCGGCGCAAAGTATCCCGTTGTGAGATATCCGAGCGACTGATCCATCGGATGCTCTGCGATCGGAAGGATATTTACATGGGTATATCCCATTTTTTCACAATACTGTGACACATCATCAGCTATAGCCTTGTAGTCATGAAACTGAAGCTGACAGGTTTTCTTTGATACCGGATCAGGCAGAACAAAACCCGCAAGGCTAAATGAATATACGAGCATCGGATCTTTTCTTACATCATAATCCTTTCTCGCCTTCATCCATTTTTCATCGTCCCACTCGTAATCATCACCGTCATAAACGATGGCACTGAACTCCGGACGCAGATCAAACATACGTCCCAGCGGATCTGTTTTATACACATCCTTACCCACTGAGTTCAGTATACGATACTGGTACTTTTCACCGGCAGCAAGTCCCGGAATAAAGAGCTCATATATACCGCAATCCTCAAGTAATGACATCGGGTTTGCCGTCTTATCCCAGTCATTAAAAGGTCCTACGACCGATACCGCTCTTGCATTCGGAGCCCATACCGCAAAGTGAGTTCCTTTTACTCCGTCTATCTCGCAAACCTTCGCTCCAAGTATGGATGTGATATCCTCATGGATCCCGTTTACGAACTTGTTTCTGTCCATCGCATCGATCATAGACTCGATGGTATACGGATCGATAAGCTCAGAGGTTTGCTTTCCCTGGGTCACTGTAAGCTTGTACTTCGGGAACTGATCGACCGTCATCTTTTCTCTGTCGGCCTTTCTGCTCGGAAGCTTTTTCACCGGAACGATAGCAGCAAAGTATCCGGTTTTTGAGTATTTTTTCATCGGATAGCTTCTGTTGCTGTCATTAACCTTTATTTTTATCTCGGATGCCTTCGGGAAAAATACTCCGACAAACATATGCTTTGCATCTACGGCACGCGGACCGAGCACCAACTCCGGGTTGGCACATTCTGCATATTCGAGAGCTTCAAGCTCCGGCCATTGGATATAGTCTTCTACTTTGATTGCCATATAATTCCTCCTTTTAGCTTTCAGTCTTCGTACCACATACGAATCGGGGTTCCCGTCTCGTCGTACTCAAGTTCCCTTTTAGGTTGATATTTTTTCAAAACATGTTCCATGGGATATGTCGATAAAAATCCCACAAGTCCGGGCAGGATAATCGCAAAAAACATAGTCGGCGTTCCCCACTGAACATATGTCAAAAGCCCTGCAAAAATAACCATCGCAAGGATGATCGCTCCGTGCAGGATATGACGAAAAGTGCAAAAAAGTCCAAACCTGATCGTCATCATAAACTTGTTGTCAAATCTCGAAATGATCGGAAAAACGTTCAGCGTAAGTATCGCAAGAACTATCATCATAACGAGATATATAGCTGCCAAAACTCCGCCTGTTCCCTCTTTGGTAGACGAGTTCAGCCCAAGATAGTTTATGTTCCACCAAAGCAGGAAGTAGATCAACACCACGATGACCCAGTAGATGGTCGACTGCTTGAAGTTCATCTTGAAACTCCTCCAGAACTCCCTAAAAACATAACCCTCCCCATGACGGATCACCTTTGCACATACATAGTAAAGTGATGTGATCGCATCGCCGATGGTGATGAGCGGTATGCAGAATACCAAAAATATCAAGGACACCCAGATCATATCAAATATCCTTGAAAGCGTCACCATGACGGGATTATCAGTCGAAAAAAATCGGCTCATTCGGCTCATTGATCAGTATTCCTCCTATATTAGCGCGCACCGTGTTCCACGCACACTCGGATCCCTTCGGGATCCTCGTTGCACGGCAGTCGCCGTGTGCATACTGTGTGAAAGCCGCATGCGAGAGCAAGCTCCCACTGCGCCTTTCACACGTATCCGCGTGGCTCGTTGCTTACGCGTCAATTTCATGTATAAATAATCCGCTACGAAGCTTCGGCTCGAACCAGGTTGACTTCGGCGGCATCAGAAGGCCCGCATCAGCCACATCAAATAGCTCAGTGATCGAGGTCGGATACATAGAGAACGATACCTTCATATCCAAATCAGCTCTTCTCTCGAGTTCATCAAGTCCTCTTATACCTCCGATGAAATCGATCCTTTTGTCAGTCCTGGGGTCACCGATACCGAGTATTGGTCCAAGCAGGTAATCCTGAAGGATCGACACATCAAGAGCTCCGACTGCATCCTTACCCTTGTACAGCTCCTCTTTTGCAGAGATTCTGTACCACTGTCCTGCGATATACATACCGAAGGTTCCCTTTTTATCGGGACGAACCTGCTCACCGGCAGCTTCGACGTTGAAGTTTTCCCTTACCTTCGCAAAAAATGTCTCGGTACTGAGTCCGTTTAAGTCCTTTACGGTCCTGTTATAATCCATGATCTTTAACTGATCTTCAGGGAAAAGAACCGACAAGAAGTAGTCTGACTCGACCACACCGTCCTCATTTGCCTGTATAGTCTCAACATCGCCCATTTTTATAGTATCATCAGCGGATTCTCTTCTTCTCAAGCCCACCTTGACAGCCGAAGCCGCACGATGGTGGCCATCGGCGATATAGATCGCATCGATGTTTTTGAAGGTCTCTTCGATTTTTTCTACGTCAGTAGAGTCGCTTATCTTCCATGCTTTATGAGTCACTCCATCCGGAGCAGTAAAATCATAGAGCGGCGTCTGCTTCATAGACTTGGCCATTATCGAGTCTATGGTCGTGTCGTCTCTGTATGCCAAAAAGATCGGACCGGTCTGTGCACCAAGGGTGTCTACATGTGTAATACGGTCAATTTCCTTATCTTCTCGAGTATTCTCATGTTTTTTGATCACACCGTTCACATAGTCATCTATGGAAGCTACCGCCACCAGACCTATCTGTGAACGACCGTCCATGATAAGCTCATAGATATAGTAAGCTCTGTCCTCGTCACGGATAAAGGTTCCGTCATCAAGTCTTGCCTGATAAAGCTCCTTTGCATGTGCATAGACCTGCGGATCATATGTGTCCACCTCGTCAGGAAGACTTGTCTCCGCTCTGTCTATCGCGAGAAACGATAAAGGTTCTCTTTCTACCTCTACCTTGGCCTCAGCTCTGTTGTAAACATCATACGGCAGTGCAGCAACGCGGGATGCCACATCCTCACGAGGTCTCACACTGCGAAAAGGTTTGATTGTTGCCATTTTACTCCCCTCTTTCTTT
>ONKC01000082.1 GCA_900318295.1 uncultured Eubacteriales bacterium | reverse complement strand
GTTTTCAAAGATCAAATATATCAAAAACACTTTTTCGTGTTCTGATCACAAATATTTGAAAAACCTCAAATTTCCCCTTGACATTTAATAGTTAGTCTTTTACTTTTTTAAATGTAATCACATTCGTAGGGAACAGTTGACAGCTTTAACTGTGGTGGGCATTTTGCTTGCGTCGTTGCGCAGCGTGTGTCTTGAAAACTCTTTGAGTTTTCTACACGCGCACAACGCGACGCAAGGAATTAAGCGCCAGCGGCCCACCACAGAAAGCGTCAACGTTCCCGGACGTCCTCTAGTACAGTTTATCTATGACATCATCATCGATCGAAAACGTATGCTCCTCACGCGGGAACTCTCCGCTTCCTACTTCATCGATATACCCGCGGATCGCATCCTTCATGATGTCACCGACCTTCGCATACTGCTTTACAAACTTCGGAACAAAATCCGAATACATTCCCAGCATATCTGCATATACCAAAACCTGTCCGTCGCATCCTGCCCCTGCTCCGATACCGATAGTCGGTATATGAAGCTTTTTAGTTACAAGCTCAGCAAGCTTGGCAGGTACACATTCCATAACCACCGCAAACGCTCCGGCCTCCTCTACAGCCAGAGCCTCCTCGATCAGAAGTCTCGCCGCAGCCTCCGACTTTGCCTGGACTTTAAAGCCTCCGAAAGCATTTACGGACTGAGGTGTCATACCTATATGCGCACACACAGGGATTCCAGACTCGACCATCGCCTTTATCTGCGGACAGACTCTGTGACCACCCTCGAGCTTAACGGCATCCGCTCCGCCTTCCTTCATCAGGCGGCCGGCATTTTTCAAAGCCTCCTCTACAGATACCTGATATGACATAAACGGCATATCGATGATCAGGAGTGCATTTTTAGCTCCTCTTGATACCGCTGCCCCGTGATGGATCATATCCTCCATCGTCACAGGGATCGTGTCCTCATATCCGAGGATGACATTTCCAAGCGAATCACCCACAAGTATCGAGTTCACTCCGGCCTCATCGATCAGCTTTGCTGTCGAGTAATCATAAGCCGTGAGCATCGTCAACTTCTCACCATTTTCCTTTGCCTGTCTGAATGTCAGCACCGTGTTTTTCTTTCCCACACTAACCTCTCTTTCCGGTAGGATCTGAGTCCATCAGTATCCTCCTAACGGGTTTGTAGTCCCTATCGGGATTCTTTATCGCAGCTATATCTAAAAGACGCTTTGCAAGAGGGATATATATCTCTTTTTCCTCCGGCGTCATCACCTCTATATGATGTTTCACAGTCATCGCATCCCCTCGCTCTACCGGCCCGGTAAGAGCATCACAGGGACCCAGACTAAGCATGGCCGAGGTATTTTTACTGACAAGCGGCGTGATCAATTCCGTGGCATCCTCCGCACTAAACCCGCAGTCTTTAAGCATCGAAAGGCTCATATCGTACAGTCCGACCATCAGGTTCGACGCCACACTTGCAGCCGCATGATAACGCACCTTTTTTTCTTGGTCGATCACAAACACCTTGTGACCGAGCCCTTCAAAAAGCCCACGCATATAATCCACGGCGGACTGATCACCCTCCATGGTAAACATCGTCGTATGTAGTTTTTGGTAATCGGAAAATCTGTCGCTGAACGCGTACATTGGATGGATGGAAACTCCGGCAGCGCCGCAAGTCTCGATCCCATGAAAAAGCATCGATGATAATGACCCACTGAATATCCCTATGATCTTGTCTCTGATATCCATGGTTTTGATCTTTTCCCAAACCGAAGATATGATATCGTCCGGCGTCGCGATAAAGATCACATCGCTTTCTGCGATCACCTCTTTCTCATCGGCAAACGCATTGGTTTCGGTAAAAGTCGCGGCCTCGTCCGCGCTTCTTCCTTCCTTGTCGTAGTACCCCGTCACCGGAACTCCCTTCTCCGACAGATACTTCCCCATCGTACAGGCAACCTTCCCGGCTCCGATAAATCCTACTTTTTTCATGGCCTCACCCCCTTTTCAAGGGCAGGTCACTCTCATCGTTGATGCAGTTTCTTCCGAATACCGCTCGTATAATGAGCATCGTTCTCACAATGCGTACTTATATTATCACAAAAAAATGACCCTGTCAACAAATTAACAAAGTCATTTTCAGTATAATTTCGATGTATTATTTCGTTCTCCTGGCCATTTTTATAAAAGCAGCCATCTTTTCTCTGTCCTTAATCCCGTCCGTCTCAACTCCGGTAGTCACACTCACCGCAAACGGATGGCATATCTTGATCGCTTTTTCGATGTTGTCGGCGTTTAATCCACCCGCTAAAAAATACGGTCTTGTGACATTCTTCAAAAGCTTCCAGTCCATGGGAACCCCGCTCTCGGAATCCGAATACATAAGGATACTATCCGCATGTGAATCTAAAGCGAGCTCCACATCGGCCCTGCTTCTGATCCGAAAGCCCTGGATTATCGGCTTTTCAGTAAAAGCCTTTATACGCTCGATCTCCCCGGGACCTTCGTTTCCGTGAAACTCGATGACATCCAGCAGATCATCGTTTGCCGCACTCGCGACCACATTTGTGTTTTCATCTACAAAAACACCGATGACACGGATATCCTTATCCAAAATCTGCTTAAGCTTTCTTGCCTTCTCATAGGTGACCTGGCGCTTATTTTTATAAAACGCAAAGCTCACGTAATCAGGCTTTAATTCATTTACAATCTCAACATCCTCCGGGGAGTTTATCCCGCAGATCTTAACTCTTGCCATGAACTGTTACATCCTTTTTGCAAAAATATCAAGATTACCGGCATTTACTTCGTATGTTCCCGTGTCGCGAGTCTTCTCAACTCTCTCACCATCATATACCTTATTCAGCATCTCAAGCGGCGTAGAGCCCCACATAACCGGCCTCTGTGCGATAGCCGCACTGATCTGTCCTCCGCGAACATATCCGATGATCTCCTTTGTAAAGTCGATAGTCACCAGCTTCACATCGAGCTCTCCGTGAAGTCTCAAATACTCCGCGATCTCAGCACCCCAGTCGATATTTGACGTAAAGATGAGTTTCAGATTCGGATGAGCAGCAAGCAGATCCTTCATCACGCGAGATACGTCTTCATTTGCAGGACTACTCTTTACTGCAAACTTGTGGAGCGTAACACCTGATGTTCTGCCCATCTCCTCTATAAAGCCATCCGCTCTCTGCTCGATGGCATCCATCTTCGAATCACTCCACATACCGATCGCCGCTTCACCTTCGCCACCCATCAACTTAATAGATGTACGCGCAGCGTTTCTGCCGGCTTCTTTGTTATCCGTACCGATCACGGATTCATAAGGCACTCCCTGGATCGTCGACTGCAAAAATACCACGGGGATTTTTTCACTTGCGATACGTCTAACCTGTTCATCAACATTTCTTCCGGATACAGGAGATATAACCAAACCGTCATACTCATCGGCTTTGACTTTTGAAAGGAAATCCGTCGCCTCTTTTGCCCCGGCTTCTCCTCTGTTTTTCGGTGCAAAAATATCAACATCGAAATTCAAAATCTTCGCAGTCTTTTTTGCTTCCTCGGTTGCAGGATTCCAGAACGGAACATCGATATCCCACATCATCGCAATCTTTTTCCGTTTGTCCTCATCAAGTGTGACTTTGATAGAGGAGTTCTTTCGGTCCATATCCACGACCTTTTTCTGGAGGTCCCTGGCCATCTGCTTGAGCAGGGCAGCTGAGTTATCCTGCATCATAGTAAGAGATGCAACCTCCTGCGTCGTAGCAGATGAGTTCTCCGTGATCTGATGGATATTGTTGATGGAATCAAGGAGCGAGTCCTTTTCATTCATCATCACGGATACATCATCACGGAACTCTGTTTGTTTATTTACAAATGTATTTATCGAATCGTGGATACCTGTCATGGTATCGGTAACCTTGTTGACCGTATCAGACTGTCCCTCAAAAATCTCCTGAGACTGATCAAGCGTCTCCTTCAACAGATCAAGATCCTTGCTGACACTTCCGATAGCCTCGCTTATCGTCTCACTCGTCGTACGGCTCTCATCCGAAAGCTTTCTGACTTCCTCAGCGACGACGGCAAAGCCCTTTCCTGCCTCACCTGCACGAGCGGCCTCGATTGATGCGTTCAGTGCGAGAAGATTTGTCTGTGAAGTGATGCCGTAAAGAAGCTTTATGACTTCATTGATCTCGTCCATCCTTTTTGTAAGCTTATCGATCTCACCGACTATGGAGTTGATCGCTTCTATATTTCTCTCCTGAGAAGCCTTCAGCTCATCGATTATCTTCTGGCCTTCGGTGTTTTCTTCGTTCATCGTTTGAGCCAGCTCATCCATACCGTTGGAGATCTCACCGAGATCGTCCATTTTCCCGACGATACGGTCGATGATATCCATACAGTCGTTTACATCCTTCGCCTGATCCTGCGCTCCGTCCGCAATAGTAAGCGTAGCCTCTTTTACATTGTTGGAGGCTTCAACCACAGCATCAATAACTCCGTCCATCTGTCCGGATATAGACATGATGTTGTTGAATCTGCTTCTGCTGTCCTCGAAGTACTCTCTGTAGCTGTTGTAGATCCTGAGCGCCTGAGTGCCGTCATTTTTCAACTGATTATCGGCAAAATCATACTTCTCGATAAGGTTGTAGACAGATGCTGATCCTTTTTGTTTATCCTTCATAGGCTCGCTCCTCCCTTTCAAAAAACTGTTATATTATTATAACATATACGTAACGCTTCCGTCAATCAGAACGCATTCAAAAACTCAACTTCTGCCGATAAATTCCAGCCCCCATCCGTGCTCAACTGTATTATAAGGCTTGTCCGATAAGATTGACTACGACAGCCGCACACCATGCGATAAAACACTGCCATATGACCACATAAAGCGCCCATCTGTGACCCAGTTCTCTTCTGATAGCTGCGATCGCCGCGATACATGGCGAATATAAAAGGCTGAACACAAGCATCGACGCAGCGGAGAGTGAACTTATGGCCGTGGACAACCCCTCTCCGGGGAAAAGCACCTCCATCGAAGATACCACGCTCTCCTTTGCCATGACTCCGCTGACCAAAGACGTCACTATCCTCCAGTCTCCGAGTCCCGCCGGTCGCATCACCGGTTCGATGAGACCGGCTATACTTGCAAGCATACTGTCTTTCGCGTCCGCGACCATATTAAATCCAAAGTCGAAGCTCTGCAAAAACCAGACTACTATCGTCGCTATAAGTATCACCGAAAAGGCTCTGTGTAAAAAGTCTTTTGCTTTCTCCCAAAGCAGCATACCGACATTTTTAAGTCTGGGCACTCTGTAGTTCGGAAGCTCCATAACAAACGGTGAAGTCTTTCCTTTAAACAGTGTTTTTTTGTAGATTAATGCAACTATTATTCCGACTATAATACTTAAAAAATATAACGCTGTGATGATCCACCATCCCGACTTAGGGAAAAATGTACTGATAAAAAATCCATAGATAGGAAGCTTTGCGGTGCACGACATAAACGGCGTCAAAAGTATCGTCATTTTTCTGTCTCTGGCACTCGGCAAAGTCCTGGTGGACATGACAGCCGGCACGGTACATCCGAAACCTATCAGAAGCGGAACTATACTTGATCCGGAGAGGCCTATTTTTCTGAGAAGTTTATCCATCACGAAGGCAACTCTTGCGATGTATCCACTGTCCTCCAAAACCGATAAAAAGAAAAACATCGTGACTATGATCGGAAGGAAGCTTAAGACACTTCCCACTCCCTCAAAAATACCGCCGATAACAAGTCCCTTAAAAACTTCGTTGACATTCCCGCTGTTCATCAGGTCAGACACAAGATTTTTAAGCGCGTCTATCCCCATCTGCATCAGATCCTGTAAAAACGGACCGATGAAAGCAAATGTCAAAAAGAATACCGCAGCCATGACCAAAACAAAGATAGGTATCGCAGTATACTTTCCGGTGAGGACTCTGTCCATCCTTCTGCTTCGGATATGCTCCTTGCTTTCGGATGGCTTTTTTACACACCTGTCAACAACCCTATATACATAAGCATATCGCATTTCGGCCATGGCCGCATTGCGGTCAAGCCCTCTTTCATTCTCCATCTGAAGTACAATATGCTCGAGCATTTCTTTTTCGTTGTCATCAAGCTTGAGTTTTTTCCTGACTCTCTTATCTCCCTCTATGAGCTTTCCGGCTGCGAATCGTACCGGCAGTTCCTCCCTCATCGCATGATCCTCGATGAGATGTATAGTCGCATGCATACATCTGTGGACCGCGCCGCCGTGATCATTTATCTCGCAAAAATCCTGTCTTAACGGTGCCTCCTGATACTTTGCAATATGCACCGCATGATGAACGAGCTCCTCAATACCCTCGTTTTTAGCTGCCGAGATCGGAACCACAGGGACACCTAGCATATCCTCCATCGCATTGATATCCACGGCTCCGCCGTTTCCGGTCATCTCATCCATCATATTCAGTGCGACAACCATAGGTATACCCATCTCGAGAAGCTGCATCGTCAGATACAGACTTCTTTCTATCGTTGTCACATCTACTATGTTTATAATAGCGTGCGGACGCTCCTTCAGAACGAAGTTCCTCGATACTATCTCCTCACTCGAGTACGGCGACATCGAGTATATACCCGGAAGGTCAGTGATCCTCGTATCGGGATGGCCTTTTATCACTCCGTCCTTTCTGTCGACGGTGACTCCGGGGAAGTTGCCGACATGCTGGTTCGATCCGGTCAGCTGGTTAAAAAGGGTAGTCTTCCCGCTGTTCTGATTTCCCACAAGGGCGAATGTAAGACAAGTCCCCTCCGGCACAGGCTTTTCACTCTTCTTCTCGTGAAACTTTCCTTCCTCGCCAAGACCCGGGTGGCTTACCTTCTTTTCGGGTTTATCCGATGCTTTTTTTGTGCTTTTTTCAGTCTTATCCTCATTTTCATTATCGGAGGTTCTTTTTACCTTTATCTTTCCTGCTTCCTTCAGTCGAAGCGTAAGCTCATATCCATGCGTCCTTATCTCGAGAGGATCTCCCATCGGGGCGAACTGAACCAGACTGACCCCCGCTCCGGGAATCAGACCCATATCGAGAAGATGCTGGCGAAGCTCGCCTTCTCCCTCAACTGTTATAATGCTGGCCGACTGGCCCGGCTTCAGTTCATTTAATCTCATCCCATTCCTCCACGACGATCACATGTATGTGTTTTTTTACTTAATTTTCCGTATGATCATGCCAAGATCTGATCCGAATCCAGGATTACGGTAAACGGTCCCTCATTTACCAGAGATACCTTCATATCCGCACCAAACTCTCCTCGTTCAACCTTCTGGACACGCTTGGCACACTCATCGCAGATATAGTCATAAAGCTTTTCTGACATATCAGGTGCACCCGCATCCGTAAAGCTCGGACGGTTGCCCTTTTTACAGTTTGCATAGAGAGTAAACTGGGATACCAAAAGAAGCGCTCCGTCCACATCCGCCAAAGAAAGATTTGTCTTTCCGTTTTCATCATCAAATATGCGAAGCTTGATCATCTTGTCAAGCATCTTATCCGCTATTTCTTTTGTATCGTTTTGTCCGATTCCGATGAGGACTAAAAAGCCTTTATCGATACTTCCTATAGTCTTTCCTTCGACATCAACCTTCGCTTCCGATACTACCTGGATCACAAACTTCATTCAGCATTTCCTCCTAAAAAAAATCGCGAAATATTATTGTTATAATTATGCACTATTATAGTTGCTCAATTATATCATTATACTGTTTTATATTCTTTGTTTTTTTAATCTTTTTAAACAGCTTTTCTCCGTCCGGGAAAGCATCCTTTAAGTAAGTCCATATTTCCTTCAGTTTAAAAAGGACCGGGGTCTCCCCGTACAGTATCTCTTCATATCTTGACTGCAGATCGAGTATAAAATCTATCACTGTTTTTTTGTTATTGTAATCGGATTTTTGATCGTCGTTTCCGGCAAATCCCGGATGAGAAAGATACCCTCTTCCGATCATGATATGACCCAGTCCGTCAAACTCCGAACTCAGATCGACTACTTCTTTTTCGGTAAAAATATCTCCGTTATAACAAAGTATATCTCTGTGCTCTTTCATAACATCCCATGCGTATTCAAAGGTTTCCTTGTGTACTGATCCCTTGTACCATTCCTCACGTGTACGAAGGTGAAGGATCAAAAGCTTCATGGGATATTTTTTATATATGGATATCAGTCTCGGAAACTCATCCGCATCATAGAATCCTATCCGCGATTTGATCGATATATCTACGGGACATTTTTCATATATCCGGTACAAAAACTCATCCAGTTTTTCCGGATCACGCAAAAATCCCGACCCCTTTCCCTTTGGCACGACGGTACCGGAAGGGCATCCGAGATTTAAGTTCACTTCCTCGTATCCGAGCTCTTTCATATGCGTCGCAGCCTGCACAAACTCATCAGGCTTGGTCGTCATGATCTGCGGTATCAGTCTGATACCGGGATTTTGCTCAGGCATGATATCAAAAAGCTCTTTTTTCTTCATGATACCGCCGTCACGTGTCGTAACAAACGGCGTATAATATGCATCTATCCCACCGAACCACTTGTCATAGGTCGTGCGAAACACGTGATTAGTGATGCCCTCGAGTGGCGCAAAATAATACTTCATCAATCTCCTCGTCCTACTAACTTTACTTATGTGTCGAAATCCTGCTC
>ONKC01000111.1 GCA_900318295.1 uncultured Eubacteriales bacterium | reverse complement strand
ACGGATCAGGAGCTTGTATCCTCGATCCTGGAGACGGAGATCGGAGCCATCAACGGAAGACATTCCGCCAAGGCCGGTTTCTGGGAGGCGTTCGCCGGCATGGGACCCGCTTGGGGAATGATCGGTACCCTTATCGGACTGATCAACATGCTTAAGCTCCTCGACGATCCGAGTTCTATTGGACCGAACATGGCGGTCGCCCTTATCACGACACTGTATGGATCACTGATCGCGAACTGGCTGTGTATCCCTATATCGGTCAAGCTCAGAGCGATCAACTCCAAAGAGATCCAGATGATGAGTGTCATCAGTGAAGGTATCCTCTCGATTCAGGCAGGTGAGAACCCGCGTGTCATCGAGGAGAAGCTAAAATCCTTCCTGTCACCCGAGAACCGCGCAGGTATGGGTGAAGAGGAAGGCGGGTCAGGTGGTGAGGCTTAATGGCGAAAATCGAAGAAGACGAACCCGCCGACACCGGTGGTTGGATAAACACCTTCGCCGATCTGATGAACCTTCTGCTTTGTTTCTTCGTGCTTTTGTTCTCGATGTCAACAGTCGATGCGCAGAAGTATGAGGCGGTCGTTAAGTCGATGAGTGAGTCGATCAACATCTTCGACGGCGGCGGCGAGTCGATCGGACAGGGCCCCTTTATAGACAGTGGTACCGACCAGGTAGTGGCGATATCACAGTATTTTAATGAGTTTGAAAGCTCAGGTCAGGATCCTGAGGCGACTGAGGACCAGAGCGAGCAAACACCCGGAGAGTCTGCTTCGAAAAAAGGCGAGCACGACGATCAGGGCGGTATGAAGAGCGACGACGGACAGAATAAATCCGACGATGACTCGGCAAAGGACAATGCACAGCCGCAAAATCAGGATCAGAATCAGCCCGGTACGACACCGCAACCCGGACAGAATACAAGTCAGGATCAGGATACCGAGCAGGGTAAAGCCCAGGATGACCAGCAGGGCGGCAAGCAGCAGGATAACGAGACCGGTAACCAGGGTCAGAACTCCGATCAGAATCCACAAAGTAAAAATGATGACAACAAGACCGGAGACAACATAGACAAAGCGACAGTCGCTGCGGTTGAAGCACAGCAGGAAGCCGAGCAGCGTGCCGCAAACACCGAGGTGTACCAGGAGGTCATGAAGGCCGCCGAGGATAAAAATGTCCAGGATGACATCACCGTGCAGATGGACAAGAACAACCAATACGTCCAGATCACGATGAGCGGCGGATTGCTTTTCGACTCGGGAAAAGCCACTTTGAAAAGAAGTGTAAGACCGATCCTTTCGAAGGTCGGAAATATCTTACGAGTTTATAAAGGTAACAGGATACAGATACTCGGACACACGGACAATGTCCCTATGCATTCATCCGAGTTTCCGGATAATATGTGGTTGTCGATGGCCAGAGCTACATCGGTATTTGACTATATGGTCAAGGTTAAAAAGCTCGAGCCGCACAACTTAGAAACGACGGGAAGAGGAGAGTTTGATCCCGTCGCACCGAATGCGACCGAAAAAGGACGCGCGAAAAACCGAAGGGTTGAGTTCCGCATCTATACGAACAAGTGAGGAGATAGACGATGAAGAAGAACATACTTACCGTAGTCATCATGGCAGCGACGGTCATTAACCTCGTGTTGACGATCGTTTTGGTATTCTCCGTAATGCCTGCTATGAACAAAACTTCAAATCTTATCGATAAGGTCGCATCAGTGATCGATCTCGAGATCGAGGATAAAAGCAAGGATGAGGAATACACGATGGCTGATCTCGAGCCTCTCGATCTTCCATACGATGAAAAACAGACATGGAGCTTTACGATGGCTGAGGGCAGCGAGGAAAAGCATTATGTACAGCTGACAGGTATCACTCTTTCACTCAATATGAAAGCAGAGGACTTCGAGAATCTAAAGACCCAGATCAGCACAAACCCTGTATATGCCAAGGATCTCGTCAAGAAGACCATCACAGCGTACACGTTTGATGAGTTTGACCAAACAAAGGCTTGCAAGGAATGTGTAAAGAAGCTTCAGGAGATGTATGACACGAAGGCTATCGTGGATGTTATACTTGTAGGAACACTTCTTACCTAAGTAAGACATGATAATGTGCTTATGACAGGCGCGGGGCACACGATGTTGCGTGTCGGAGTATTTTTCAAAAAATCCTTTATCTATCGGCCTAAATGTGTTATGATATAGGATGACTGATATTTCAGAAAGATTTGGTGGCTCGGAGGTGAGACTTTATGAGTGATGTGCTGTCGCAGAGCGAGATAGATAACCTGTTATCTGCTCTAAACAGCGGAGAATTTGATCCGAACGCCGCCGAAGAGGAAGACGAAAGGCCGGTCAAAGACTATAACTTTGCGAGACCGAGTAAGTTTTCAAAGGAGCACCTAAGGACGTTAGTCTTCATATATGAGCATTACGCGAGACTTCTGTCCACGACGCTTCCTGTATATCTGCGTAAAAATGTCCAGGTCGAGGTTATGCACTCCGAGGCCGCGACATATCAGGAGTTTTCGAACTCCCTATCAAACCCGGTGCTTTTGGGCGTTGTAAACTTTGCTCCGCTCGATGGCAATATCATCATGGAGATGGCTACGGGGCTTGGTTATGCGATCGTTGACCGAATGCTCGGGGGCGATGGACAGCCTTTGGAAAAGACACGAGAGTTTACTGAGATAGAGCTTACGATCATAGAGAGGATCATGGTCGTGTGTGTAAACCTTTTGGTAGAGCCATGGCAGACGGTGGCTCAGCTTGAACCGATACTTGATCGTATCGAGACAAACTCGCAGTTTGCGCAGTTTGTTACGCCGAACGAGATGACCTCGATCATCACGATGAATATCCGTATCGGAAATGCCGAAGGACTTATGAACATCTGTATCCCATATGATGTTATCGAGCCGGTCATCGATAAGTTGAATACGAAAAACTGGTATTCATCGAACGAGACCACCGAGATCGGTACGTACAAGGAGGTTATCGAGGAGTCCCTGCAAAAGGCTTCGATTCCGGTACGGGCCATCATGGGACGATCGGCGATATCCGTCAACGACTTTATGCATCTGTTGCCGGGTGATATCATCAAGATAGACACGCACCTCGAGGATGAGCTCGATGTGTATGTCGGAAATATAAAGAAATTCTCTGCTATACCGGGTGCATATAATGACTCGTACGCAGTGAAGATAAAATCAATCTACAGAGAGGAGTAGCGCGATGGACGGAATGCTTTCGCAAGAAGAGATTAATGCTCTTCTTGGCAGCATGGAAGAAGATTCAGGCAGCGATGATGCGCAAGACGCTGCAGCTGCTCCGGACGAAGGAGGAGCGGCATCCGGGGGCGATTCCCTTACCGCAGATGAGGCCGATGCACTTGGCGAAATCGCTAACATAAGCATGGGCACAGCGGCGACGACGTTGTCGATCCTGGTAAACAATCGAGTGGATATCACCACACCGAAGGTTACGACGATATCCATCGATGACCTTTCGAGAGAGCAACCAACACCTTGTGTGTTTATTCACATATCATATGTTAAAGGATTGGAAGGTAAAAACATCCTCATCCTGAAAGAGGATGATGTCAAGGTTATCACTGATCTTATGATGGGTGGTGACGGAACAAACACTGATCAGGAGCTTTCGGAGTTGCACCTGAGTGCGATATGCGAGGCGATGAATCAGATGATGGGTTCGGCGGCGACGTCGATGTCTTCCATGATAAACGACACGGTGGACATCTCACCACCGACGGCCACCAGAGTTGATCTCGCAGAGAACATCAAGGGTGAGCTCGAAGGGTTGGTTGAAAGCTCATTTGTACAGGTTGCATTTAGGATGGAGATCGGAGATCTGGTAGATTCACAGATCATGCAGCTTTATCCTACGGATTTTGCGAAGAGGGTTTACAAGCAGTTCGCCGGAATATCCGACGAACCGGAACCTGCACCGGCGGCAGCACCGGAGCCGGAACCGGCTCCTGCACCAGCAGCGGCAGCACCCGAACCCGCACCGGCACCTGCACCGCAAGCTGCACCGCAAGCGGCACCACCGCCAATGCAGCAACCACAGATGGCACCGCCTCCTATGTATGCGATGCCACCGCAGGATTACAACATAGCACCGGCTCAGTTCCAAAGCTTTATGGCTCCACCGGATCTCTCAGGTATAGCGCCTGAGAACATCGATCTGATCATGGATGTGCCGTTGGAGGTTACGGTAGAGCTCGGACGAACCAGTAAGTCCATCAAAGAGATCCTGGATTTCTCTCCGGGAACGATCATAGAGCTGGATAAGCTGGCAGGTGAACCGATCGATGTGTTGGTAAACGGAAAGTTTGTTGCGAAGGGCGAGGTAGTCGTTATCGAGGAGAGCTTCGGTATACGAGTGACCGAGATTATCAAAGAATCATGATTAAAGGAGATAAAAAATGGCTAAAAGTGTATTGATTTGCGATGACGCGGCGTTCATGAGAGTCATGATCAAGGACATCCTGACTAAGAACGGCTATGAAGTTGCCGGAGAGGCAGAGAATGGTGCAAAAGCGGTCGAGAAGTACAATGAGACCAATCCTGATCTGGTTATGATGGATATCACTATGCCGGAGATGGACGGTATCCAGGCACTGAAGAAGATCAAAGAGGGAGATGCCAATGCTTGTGTTATCATGTGCTCAGCGATGGGTCAGCAGGCGATGGTTATCGAGTCTATTCAGTCAGGTGCCAAGGATTTCATCGTTAAGCCGTTCCAGGCAGACCGTGTTCTGGAGGCAGTCAAGAAAGCGATTGGTTAATCTATGCTGTCTAATGTAATACAGCTGGTTGTTATCATTGTCATTTTTATACTTGTTTTGGTGGCAACCTATTTTACGACAAGATGGATCGGGAAAACCGGAGCTATCCAGACTCAATCACCGAATATTCACGTGAAAGAGACGTTTAAGATCGCTCCAAACAAATACATCCA
>ONKC01000015.1 GCA_900318295.1 uncultured Eubacteriales bacterium | reverse complement strand
TGGGGAGGATCTTATGAATCTGCGCGATCCTGGCCTCGATATCACGCTGCTCATCCATCGCAGCATCATACTCAGCGTTCTCCGAAAGGTCTCCGAGTTCACGTGCTTCGGCGATCTTCTGTGAAATCTCTCTACGTCTGTTGACCTCCAACTCATGAAGCTCATTCTCCAGATCTGCAAGACCTCCGGCGGTCAGCAGATGTTTCTTTACCTCAGCCATTTTGTGTTCCTCCGTTTCTTTTTATATTACACGCGACAGCCCCCGCTGCCATCTTTTGTTTTATCAACCACACAAATCCCTATTATATAAGAAAGCACTCTCCTTGTCAAGAAAAATGACCTCTCACATCGAATCGAGCATTTCGTTCACGCCATCATAATCAAACGAGTCTACCATCTTTTTGATCTCCAAGAACGATACCTCATCCTCCGGCGGAAGCTCATATGCGCTTATCTCCCTAAACACATCCTCGAGCATATCGATATCCATGTTCTCCGCCCCCTCGCGGATCCTTTCCTTCCATTCATCAATATTCATCTGACCGGCTACCGCCTTGACGAGAGTCGGAGCAGCCTCTCCAGAGTTATCTTCATATATGTCGCTCAGTATTTCCTTGAACTCACGATAGTTCTTCATCAGCTTCTCGTGGTTCTCATGGATATAATCAAGGTTATTTTCTTTGCCTGCCATCTCCATAGCAAACGCCTCTTCACCGAGATCGAGCGCTCCGACGATCCTCGACGAGCTCTTCAATGCATGAACCAGAATCGTATAATCCTCCCAATCCTCGTTGTCATACATCTCCTGGATCTCATCGGCGTTTTCATCTATGGTCTCATAAAAAATGTCAAGTATCGGCTTAAATGCTTCCTCGCCGCCCATTCCCTCGATGGCACCGACGAGATTTATACCCTTATGTGGCATATAAAGCGGGGAAAGGGATACATTTTCGTCTGCACTCTTGATGTCGTCTTCTTTTTTCATCTCTTCACCTCCCTTTTTATCCTTGGTATCTTCAACCTCCCTCACATAGCTTATCTTTTCCTTCGGGATAAACGCCACCAGCATCTCCTCAAGCTTCAAGGTGTCGATCGGCTTGGTTAGGTAGTTGTCAAAACCGGCATTCATATACAGCTCTCTGGCGCCTGAGATGGCGTTTGCTGTCAGGCAGATAACCGGTGTGTCGTGATTTGGATTGTCCTTATCCGCCCTCAGATCATGAAGCGTCTCGATACCGTCCTTGTGCGGCATCATATGATCTAAAAATATCACGTCAAACTTTTCATTTTTCATGATCTCCAAACCTTCCATACCACTGTCGGCAGTCTCGATCTGGATCTCTGTGCTCTTCAAAAGACTCTTGAACACCATCAGATTCATCTTTGTATCATCGACGATGAGTACCTTCGCCTCAGGCGCAGTGAAGAGCTCTTTGTACTTGTCTCTGGAATCAACACGCTTTCTTACTGAATCCTGATAATCACCGATCTTGTTCCACTCGACAACCTTTTGTCTGATTGCAACGCGGAATGTAGATCCCACACCGTATTCACTCTCGATTTCCATGGAACCTCCCATCAGATCGAGAAGATGCTTGGTGATCGTCATTCCGAGGCCGGTACCCTCTATATTTCTGTTTCTCTGCTCCTCGATTCGATTGAATCTTGCGAAGAGCTTATCCATATCCTCTTCCTTGATACCTATACCGGTGTCTTTGACCTCGGCATAGATCGTGATATGGGTCGGATCCTTGTCATCAAGCTTATGCCACATCGAGAAGGTGATCTCTCCCTTTTCGGTGTACTTGACAGCGTTTGTAAGTATGTTTGTGATGACCTGCTTTATCCTGACCTCATCACCGTAAAGGACGTTCGGCATCTCCGGATTGAAGTTTATGTTAAGCAAAAGCCCTTTGTTCTCGGCGCGGATCTCGGTCATATTCACAAGATCGTTCAGCATGGATGAAAGATCATACTCGACAGGGATGATCTCCATTTTTCCTTCTTCTATCTTTGAGAAGTCAAGGATGTCATTTATGATACCAAGCAGAGTCCTGCCCGCTGCCTCGATACTCTCGGCATACTCCAAGATGTTCTCATCCTTACACTCCCTGATGACCATCTCGTTCATTCCGAGTACGGCAGTTATCGGCGTACGGATCTCATGTGACATATTTGAGAGGAATGCCGACTTCGCCTCACTCTCTGCGATAGCTCTGGAAGACATATCCTGCAGCTCGTCACGCCTTCTCTTTTCCTCGTCGATACTCTCGACCATCCACAAGACGTGAGCGATCCTGCCCCTCGATGTCCTCTCCGAGACGATAAATCGTCCGCGCATCCATCTTCCGTCCTTGGCATGAAGCTCCATCGCGATGGTATTTTTATCTCTCATCCTCTCATCGAGAGTTGACAGATCCACAAAATCCAAAAATGCATCGCGTGTATCAGCCATCGTCATCGCGGACGAGATGCTCCTCAGAGACTCCGAGGCTTTTTTACTGCCATTTGCCAAAAACTCAGTGATCGTAGGAGTCGAACTGATATTGGTGTATCTGTCGTTTATCAGATCGATATCATGCATCGTTATATATATGTTTGCAGTCGCGGAAAGCTGAACGTTCAGTCTTTCGAGCGCCATATGCTTCGAACTCGTATTGATAAAAATAGCACCGAGTATCACGACAGCCAAAACTATCACAAATATTGTAAAAATGATAAGCAGTCGAAGCGGTCTGTAGCTCTCACCGGATTCGATAAGAGACAGCGAATACCACTCGCCATTCAGCATCACAGAGTAAACTACATACTCTTTATCTTCGTAACTCAACTCAAAGCACTGATCATATGTTGTAAAGACTCTCTCTGCCACGGCAGCACCGAGCGTGCCTCTCTCCCTGAGATAATTCTTTCCTATCTCCTTTTCATCGGAGTGGGCGATAACACCGCCGTTTCCGTCAAGCACCATTTCTATCTTGTCCGAAGCATCATCAGACCCATGAGTTACGGTACTTATCATCGAGAATGACACATCGAGTGCCACGACATTTTTCCTGTTCTCCATGGCTATCGCAGCCGTCATCGTCATAAGCCCGGTCTGTGCATCGATATACGGCTCAACGAGTGTCATCCGCCCGCCGGCCTCGACAGCTCTTTTGTACCACGGTCTCTCAGTCGCAACCCATTCCTCATCAGGCACCCAGTTTGCCCCGTCATAATACTTTCCGTTTATATATGCGTAAAGTCCCGTAAACTTCTCATTTACCGTCTTTTGGATGGTGTCGGTCCTGTACTCCAGATAATCCTGGATCTCCTGCTCTGTGCATCCCTTTTCAAGCATCTTGTCAAGCTCATACTCGGTCTGCTTTACCATACTTGTTCCCTGAGAAAGATACTTGGACAGCTGATTTGCACTCTCGACAGAATGCAGCTCACCCTTGGCGATGATCGTTTCCTTCGAGGAGCTGTACAGCATTGACACGTATATCAGGATAAGTGCCACGAAAAAGACTACCGCTGCCAGAGAAAAGATGATATTTTTAAAACCGAACTTTTTGAGAACCTCACTCGTTCTCATATCATTCATTCTTACGAGACGTATCGACACCAGTAAAAACATCACGACACCGATGACTACCGTGACCATGCCTACAGCCAAAAATACGAACATAAGGCCGCTGACGTCGTTCATGAGTACATCCTTACTCGTCGCGATACCGACATACCACTTCATCTTCGGTATCATGGCCGTGATAAAGCCTCTCTCCACCCCGTCATAATCAGTCAGAAAGTGCATCTGGGCCTCAGCATCATTCAGATGTCTTTTTATGATGTTATAGTCTGCTGACTTGAGTATGGTCATTTTTTTAGGCTTTTCAGTGAACTTGAAATCACTGCACGGATGCACGACCATATCGTGATTTGAGTCTATCAAAAATGCATAGCTGTCGGGTTCAACATCAGCCTTATTTATCTTGTTTATCAGAGTGTCTACATAGATATCCGCACAAAAGACGCCCTTCAGGACACCGTCTTCATGTATAGCCTTGGAAAGAGTGATAACAGTCCTGTTATCCATAGAATCAAGATAAGGTGTAGAATAACAAAGCTCTTCTCTCTGAGCCGCCTCTGTGTACCATTCCCTGTCGTGAACGTAGTCGACATCTCCCGGATCATAGTAATCTCCGGCACATATCATATGATTTGATGTGTCGGTATAGTAAATATCAGAGAGTTCTCCGCTCTGATCGATGACCTCCATGGAATTTTTTAAAAATGTCCTGATATCGTTTTCCGGACGTGATACGATCTTGTTTTTTTCGATCTGTGCAGTAAGTAACTCAACCGCACTCGCATAGTTGTTTATCCAACTACCGAGTTCCTGTGCGTACGCAGTCGCCTTTAGTCCTGCCTTTTCCTCTATACGTTTGGAAAAAACCGCTGATGAGTGAAAGTAGCTTGTCACCATCAGTATGGCGGTACATATAAGAATATCGACGATCACAAGGATCATCCATTTTTTCTGACCACGCTTCATGTACGTTCCTCGCTTAGTTTATCAAATTGTCCAAATACTCCAGGAATTCTTCTTTTTTAATGGTCTTTCTGATAAAGCCCTGAGTATCCAGTTGATGGATCTTTTCGATCGTCGGCTCATCTGTCGTCCCCGAAAGGATCGTCACCGGGATATCCTTTGTCGCATCATTCTCCCTGATATGATCAAGAGTCTGAGCACCACTCATCACCGGCATTTCATAGTCCAAAAGGATCATATCTACTGTATGCTTTGTGAGAAACCTGAGCGTCTGCTCGCCGCTTACTACCACAAATGCCTGATAATAATCCTTGGTCCACTCACGAACCATTCTTGCATATATCGGATCATCATCTACTATCAGAATGCTCTTTTTATCTGCCATTTTCCCCTCCAATTATATATATAAATAAAGCGAAAAACGGAACGCAAAGAATCACGTCCCGCTTTGATTTTCTGTAGATCACATCACTTCATAGCAATATCGCTTGCGCTGCGCTGAAGAAGACCATCAAGTTCCTCGCTTCCCTTGTTGAGAAGATTCTTGATGATATCCCAAGCATCTGATACTCCACGCTCGTATCCGATCTTTACACCCTGGTTATATCCTGTTGAATAGTCAACATTCTCCTCACTTTTTGCGATAACCTCATTTGCAGCCTGGAATCCGTCATTGTAGCTCTTTTCCGTAGCCTTTGCCAGCTGTGCGATCAGGTTGTCAATCTCTGTCTGCGAGAGGATAGCATGTTCACTTGTAGCCATAGAATGCTCCTTTCCAAACGGTAAAGCTTCACTTATCAACCGTCTTCGAAAATACTGTTACTATTCTATCATATATAATATGAAAAAGCAAACGAATTTTTCTTATTCTTCCTGCAAAATCATACTGTGAGCATAATCAGGCTGAACCAATCTTACTATCGACTCACAAACCTGCTTTATCTGCTCATCTCGCGATATCGTCGCCTCTCCGTCACCTGCCTGCTCTCCGTAGTCTCCGAAGCGGCTGTGGTTACCACCCTGTATGACAATCTCCTGCGAATCGGCGGGAAGATTTTTCCTGTTTTTTTCGTATTCTTCCATATTAATAACATGATCGTTTGTCGCGATAACCGTCATCACCTTTAACTTCTCAGGAAGCTTTTCAGTTGCGTAGGCAGCCAGCATGACAATTCCGTCTATCGCACCTTCGTTTTCCTTTTCGGCGGCGTAGTTAGCAGCTATCGCTCCTCCAAGCGAGTGTCCGCAGATATACCAGTGCTTATACCCGGTCTTGGAATACTCATCGATCACGTCACCTGCTATATTTTTCCCCAGAAATGCCATGTGGAAAGGCATACTGATCAAAAAGCAGTCAATCCCGTCATCAGCAAGGCTCATCATCAGCTCTGAGTAGGCTTTTTCATCAACCTTTGCTCCCGGATAGAACACCAAAGCGTCCTCCGTACCCGGTCCATCGAAATAGTATCCCTTGCTTATCTCGCTTACGCTTACGGTATCGGTACTTTCCATATATACCATCGCCTGCTCGGCTGCGTGGGAATAAATGGAAAAATAAACAAAACCACCTCCGAAGAACAAAAGCATCATAAAGATCGTAAAAATGACTATACGCGCTCTTCTGGTGGGCTTACCCTCTTTTTTTCTTTTTAGTGTTAGCAGAATTGAAAACAGCACCGATACGACGAGTGCCCCGATCAATGCCACCAATGGAATTATTATACGTTTCATGTTGTCATTATAGCACAGTTCGCGTAAAAAATCAACACGCATAAAAAAACAGGGATCCATGCGCGAGCACATGGTCCCTGTTTTCTTTATCTGAACTCAGTCTGTAAGAAACTGTTTACAGTTCCTTCATCACGCATAGAGCTCTACTAACTTCTTAAGATGCTCGTAACGCGCCTTTGCTGCCTCCTCGCTCTCTGCAAACAATCTGTCTGCACGATCCGGGAACGGCTTGATAAGACGTGTATAACGTGCCTCGTTGTTCAGGAAGTCCTGATAACCTGCGAAGTCTACACCCTTCTCTGATGTGAAGGTGAACGGGTTTTTGCCCTCTGCCTTCAGAGCCGGGTTGAAGCTGAACAGATTCCAGTAACCGGCCTTAACAGCCTTCTTCATCTCATCCTGGCAGTGATTCATACCACCCTTAGCGATTCCGTGGAGCTCGCAAGGTGCATAACCGATGATGAGTGAAGGTCCGTTGTAAGCCTCTGCCTCTGCGATAGCTTTTACAGCCTGTGCAGGGTTAGCTCCGAGTGCGATCTGTGCTACGTATACATATCCATAGCTCATAGCGATCTCGGAAAGGCTCTTCTTACCGATCTCCTTACCTGCTGCAGCGAACTGGCAAACCTCACCGATGTTGGAGGCCTTTGATGCCTGTCCACCTGTATTTGAGTACATCTCGGTATCGAATACCATCACGTTTACATTCTCGCCTGATGCAAGTACGTGGTCGAGACCACCGAAACCGATATCGTATGCCCAACCGTCTCCTCCGAAGATCCATGTGGACTTCTTGGACAGGTAATCCTTCTTAGCAAGAATCTCTTTTGCATCAGCTGATCCGTCCTTCTCGAGCTCTGCGATAAGAGCGTCGGCAGCCGGACCATTTTTACGTGTATCATTCTTTGTATCAAGATAAGCCTTGATCGCATCTCCGAGTGAACCGGATGCGTTCATACCCTCGAGCTTCTCGATCAGCTGGTCACGAAGGTACTTCTGGCCGAGATGCATTCCGAGTCCGTGCTCAGCGTTGTCCTCGAACAGTGAGTTTGACCAAGCCGGTCCTTTGAGGGAGTCTTTGTTTACTGTGTACGGTGCTGTCGCAGCCGGGTTACCCCAGATAGACGAACATCCTGTAGCGTTTGATACAAACATATGCTCACCGAAGAGCTGTGTGATAAGTCTTGCATATGAAGTCTCTGCACATCCTGCACATGAGCCTGAGAACTCAAGAAGCGGCTGGTTGTACTGAGAACCGATCGGTGTAGCGTCGGTGAAGTTCTCTTTGATCTCTTTCTTGCCGACGTTTGCAACCAGGTAATCGAATACAGGCTGCTGATCTGCCTGTGACTCCTGCGGAACCATCTTCAGAGCATCGTCTGCCTTCGGACATACGGTCACGCACTCGCCACATCCCATACAGTCAAGCGGTGAAACGCTCATCGTGTACTTCATGCCGTCTGCAGTTGCATGCTTGGAATCTGTAAGCTTGATCTGGCTCGGTGCTGCGCTTACCTCTGATCCGTCAAGGATAAACGGACGGATTGTAGCATGTGAGCAGACAAATGCACAGCTGTTACACTGTACGCATGAGTCAGGATTCCATACAGGAACCATAACGGCTGTACCACGCTTCTCGTATGCAGATGCACCTGTCACGAACTGACCGTCCGGGTTGTCTGCGAATGCAGATACCGGAAGGCTGTCGCCGTCCATCTTTGAGATAGGTCCGAGGAGATCCTTAACAAGCTTAACAACCTCCGGACGACCCTGAAGCTCCTTAGCCGGTGCATCCGGTGCAGGATTCTTCCATGAATCAGGTACCTCTACCTTGTGGATGGCATCCACACCGGCATCGATAGCCTTGTAGTTCATCTCTACGACTGCATCACCCTTCTTGGAGTAAGACTTCTTAGCTGCCTCCTTCATGAAGGTAACCGCCTCATCGATAGGCATTACGTCAGCCAGCTTGAAGAATGCGGACTGAAGGATCGTGTTGGTACGCTTGCCCATACCGATCTCGATAGCCTTGTCGATAGCGTTGATGGTGTAAAGCTGGATATTATTATCAGCGATATACTTCTTTGCCTCAGCGTTCAGATGCTTCTCAAGCTCTTCATCTGACCACTGGCAGTTGATCATGAATACACCGCCCGGCTTAACGTCCTGAGCCATCTTCATTCCCTGTGTTACATATGCAGGGTTGTGGCATGCAACGAAATCAGCCTGGTTGATGTAGTAAGGACTTCTGATCGGGTTGTCACCGAATCTCAAGTGAGAGATCGTAACACCACCGGTCTTCTTTGAGTCATACTGGAAGTAAGCCTGAATGTACTTATCAGTATGATCACCGATGATCTTTGTAGAGTTTTTGTTGGCTCCGACTGTTCCGTCACCGCCGAGTCCCCAGAACTTGCACTCTTTTGTTCCCGGTGCTGAAGTGATCGGTGCCGGCTTAACCTCAGGAAGTGAGAGGTTTGTAACATCATCGACGATACCGATAGTAAATCTCGGCTTCGGATCAGCCTTCTCGAGCTCTTTGTATACAGCGAATACTGATGACGGCGGAGTATCCTTTGATCCCAGACCGTAACGACCACCTGTAAGGATCACGTCGTTCATGCCTGCCTCACGAAGCGTAGTAGCCACATCGAGGTAAAGCGGATCTCCGAGTGAACCCGGCTCCTTTGTACGATCGAGGACAGCGATCTTCTTTGCTGTCTTCGGGATAACCTTGAGGATGTGCTCCGGTGACCACGGACGATACAGACGAACCTTTACAAGTCCGACCTTCTCTCCCTTTGCGGTCAGATAATCAATAACCTCCTCTGCTACGTCACAGATAGATCCCATAGCGATGATCACGCGATCAGCATCCGGTGCTCCGTAGTAGTTGAACAGGTCATAGTTTGTACCAAGCTTTTCATTTATCTTCTTCATGTACTTCTCAACTACTGCCGGAAGTGCATCGTAAGCCTTGTTGCAGGCCTCTCTGTGCTGGAAGAAGATATCGCCGTTCTCATGAGAACCGCGTGCTGCCGGATGCTCCGGATTCAGCGCATGCTTACGGAAAGCCTCAACAGCGTCCATCGGACACATCTCCTTGAGGTCTTCATAATCCCATTTTTCTATCTTCTGAATCTCATGTGAAGTACGGAAACCGTCAAAGAAGTTGATGAACGGAACCTTGCCCTCGAGTGCTGCAAGATGTGCAACCGGTGAAAGGTCCATAACCTCCTGCGGGTTGGTCTCAGCGAGCATAGCGAAACCGGTCTGACGGCACGCATATACGTCGGAATGATCTCCAAAAATGTTAAGAGCGTGAGTCGATACGGTACGAGCCGATACATCGAATACGCAAGGCAACATCTCAGCTGCGATCTTGTACATGTTCGGAATCATCAGAAGAAGTCCCTGAGAAGCGGTGAATGTCGTGGTCAGTGCACCGGTCGCCAAAGATCCGTGAACCGTACCGGCTGCTCCTGCCTCGGACTGCATCTCGATAACCTTTACCGTGCTTCCGAAAATGTTCTTCTGTCCTGCTGCTGACCACATGTCTACTGAGTCAGCCATCGGGCTTGATGGTGTGATCGGATAGATACCCGCCACCTCTGTATACGCATAAGCTACATGAGCGGCTGCGGTATTACCATCCATTGACTGTTTTTGTCTAGCCATAGTCTAACAATACCTCCTATAAATAATATGAATCGTCACTTGCCATCTATTGTAACACTTAAATATAAGAATGTAAAGGGTTAGTTTCAGAAATTTTGTACTTGACATATGTGTATAACAGATGTATAATGTGAGTAGTTTATGTGGTTTCTATGTAGTATTTATACACACGTTTTGTATATTTTTACACATATCAAATCACTAATCGTGAGCGTGAAAGAGTAGTTTTACAGATGTTTTTGCAGGGATACCGGAGGATTTTGATGAAGAAACGGATCAACATCACACTCGAGGACGAGGTAGTTCGTCGCGTCGATTCATATGCGGATGAGCACTACACCTCCAGATCGGGTGCGATAACGATGCTTATCGTCGAAGCCACGGACAAGCCGGTATCGAAAAAGGGAGCTTCAAGAGGAGACAAACGGTGAAGGCAGTTTCAGATTTCATCATCGGCAATACGGCGGTGAGGATCGTCGATACCGGGCGTAGGATCCGGGTCATCGACATCGAAAAGCAGGCTGAAAGAAAACAATTCAAGAAAACAGTTGTCGCTACTATTCTGACAGCGGCACTTAGCTTCGGAACCTCTTTAACAGTGGTCAACTACCACAACTCTCATACGATGCTTGATAAGCAGGTCTACTCTCTCAAGACAGAGATCGAAACCCTCGAGCGCGAGAACAAAGCCCTCGAGCGGAAAAACGAAGAAGAAAAGCTCTCCTATAAGACCATATATAAAAAAGCGATCGCTCTCGGGATGGATTTCCCGAAAAATACCCAGGTAAAAAAGTACAAATACAAAAAAGGCACAGGGATCCATGTTTACAAATCACCTGTCGACATATGATTAACCAAGCGTATTTCGAGTTTTAGTCTCTCCTTATAACTTATACCAAACCGGGGCCGTCTGATAGTATCGGACGGCTTTGGTGATTTCAGGGGTTAAGGATTCAAAGATATGATCCGATATACATAACGAGGTGCATATATAGCACCAAAAAATAGCAAAGGAGGGCTATCTATGACAAAGATCAACGGATTCGGCGCATATCAAAACTCAATGATGGATGCGTTGAATCGCAAACAAAAGGCTGATGCGGACAAGAACTCAAAGAAAATCGAGGAACAGGAAAAGATACGTGCCGCAAAGAAAAATGAGCACGCCGAAAAGTCCGACAAAGCCGGCAAAACACAGGACACGGAAGTCCGTCTGTCAGACAAGGCAAAGGCACTGCTTGAAGAACTTAAGCAAAAATACGGAAATATGGACTTCTTTATCGCCGATTACAGTACCGAGGAGGAGGCTCAGAGCTATCTCTCCCGCGGCACCAAGGATTTCAGCGTTCTGATCGATCCGGCCACGCTTGAAGCTATGGCAGCAGATGATGAGACCAAATCAAAGTACACGGATATGATAGACAAGGCGACCTCTCAGATCGCAGAGATCAAAGATCAGCTCGAAGAGGATGAGGGTACCGAGGTTAAGCGTATCGGCATCACCTTCAACGATGACGGGACGATGTCTATGTTCGCTGAGCTTGAACAGATCTCAGAGAGGCGTAGGGAAGCTATCGCCAGAGAGCGTGAGGCAAGAAAAGCTGAAAAAGACGCTGCCGAGAAGGCCGCACAAAAAGCCGATGACAAACCACATGCCCCTGATGAGGATAAAAGAACTCATCACGGAAAGGGCGATGACAAGGTTCACGAGTATGTAAAGAGCGAACATGAGGAAACTCACGTAAAGAAGGAAGGACGGAATCTCTGGGACGGAATCCTTCCACCTGATGACAAGGTTAAGCGTACCGTCGTTACGGCAAACACCGTCGAGGAACTGATCTCGCAGATCAAAGGAGTAAAATGGGACGAGATCGAAGCAGTCGATGCAAAACCTCCGGTAGGAAGCAAGTTCGACTTTTCACTCTGATGACGCGAACCTGTCAAATCATGAATTAACCAACGAAAAACAGCCTGTGCAAGCTGATGCACAGGCTGTTTTAATTTTTGTATTCAGTCTTATAAGTATCTCTCCCACCGGTCGTTCATTACACAACGACTGTGGTCGGGATCATTTTTTAACTACGATCAAGGTAACGTGGTTATCCTTAACTCCTACGATAACATCATCGGCAATATTGGCGACAACCGACTTTTCGAGCTCATCCCACGCTTCCTTCGCTTCTTCCTTATCTTCCTTTTCACGGTCAACCCCTGAACGGTACCTCGAAAGCGACCACAACTCTGCCGCACCAAGCGTCACCATTGAGCTGGAAGGGACTCCAGCCGCAAATGAATATCCATAGTTGTCCGCTGCACTCGAAAGAGCCATCGCCTCATCATAGTTATCCATACAATCCGAGAAAAATCCAGCGATCTTCGCCATCAACCCCCTGTTCGCGATATTTTTCCCGCTCTTAGACATCGCCAAAAGTTCTTTTTTCTTTTGCTTGTCGACTTCCGCTACCGCGTCAAGGTGTATCCTATACTCTCCGCCTTCATCCTCGATCCAGAATCTGGCTGAAAAATCACCAACCATCGCTCTGGCCATACATAAAACCTCCTCAGCAAGAAGGTTGATGTGAGTCGCTTTTTTGCCGTCAATTCCGGACTGATAGATATACTGCCCGCACATATCAAGCGCATTTTCTATGAGACGCTCATCGTTTCCAACTGTAATGATATCAGATTTCATGGTCCTACCATTCCTTCCCGGTTCGATCTTACCCAAATACCTTTTTGATTTAAACCCCTGACTGACTATACCAAAGGTTCATGGTTGAATACGATTATAACACTTTCCACGAGATAATGCAAGACATACATAAGAACGCCAGGCACAAAAGGGAAGGGCGAAACCTTACGGCTTCGCCCTTTGAAAGAGGAGTTTTATGAAAAAACAATCTTATAAACTTTTGTTATGGTCACATTATAAAATGAAAATGTGTCGGAAATGTGTTCAAATGTCAATTTTTTCAAATTTTTGAAAAAAATATTTAGTTTTTTTTCGTAGCATGTGTACAGAGCCCTTTTTTTCGCCATTTTCACATGGAACAAATGGTTTTTCTCTTGACTAAATATCTCGCATACTTTATTATTATATGGCAAAATGTAATGGAGGGAGCACTGTTTATGACGGATATACGTCTGATCGCCTTCGATCTCGACGGGACCTTGCTCACTGAGAAAAAAGTCCTCACACCAAGAACACGCGATATTCTCGAATATGCTTCAAAAAAAGGCATCGAGCTTCTCGCTACGACCGGACGCGCGCTTGTAGGAATCCCTGATTCCGTAAAAGTCTTGACCGGAGCCCACTATGCACTGACTTCAAACGGAGCAGGTGTTTACCGTCGTGCGGCAAACAAGGATTCTCTTCCCGATAACTGGAAAGGTCTTATCACCGAAGACGCAAAGAAAGGGCTTCCGAGCTTCGAACTCGATGTGGATACAGGTTACGAGCTTCTGAAGGAAAACCTGATGGACAAAGACCTTACTCTCTCGCTGATGAAAGAGCTTATGGAACTCGATGTGATGCCGGATCCCTTTATAGACGGCGGATGCTATATGGTAGCCCAAAAGTCCTATCTCGTCGACAGGATGGCCGTATCGGATTCCATGAAGGACTACATCAGGTCATCGAGAACTCTGATTGACGACATGGAGACATTTTTATCAGATAAAAGAGTCCAAAAGATCACTATAAACTTTGCCAGTGACGAATCAGGTCATCGGATCGACCTTGATAAAGTAAACGCTATCCTTGAAAAATATCCCGGCTTTGTTGCAGTGACCGGCGGTATAAGAAATATAGAAGTATCCGACCGACTTGCTACCAAAGGTGATGCTATGCTGGATCTGGCCGACAAGCTCGGTATCACGTCCGATGAGATCGTAGCCTTCGGAGACAGCGAAAATGACATCACTATGCTTCGTGCGGCAGGTCTGGGCGTCGCGATGGAAAACTCTTTGGACATCACGAAAAAAGCCGCTGACGACACGACTCTATCAAATGATGATGACGGCGTGGCTGTCTACCTGGAGAAGCTGCTGGGATTATAATGCCAACGCGCAAATAACATGATAAAGTATGGCAAATCAGCACGGTGATGCGGGGGAATCAGATCGCATCATGGTGTTAAATTATAAATTAACAGATTTTTAAAAAAGAGAGGTAAATACGTTATGTTTGAATGGCTTGACTCCGGAAACATGGTATTAAATTTGATTTTATTGCTAATCGGATTCGTCGCTTTGATCAAGGGAGCGGATATTTTTGTAGATGGTTCCGCTTCCATAGCAAGACGATTCGGTGTCCCCGGCGTGATCGTCGGACTGACCATCGTAGCGATGGGCACAAGCGCACCGGAGCTCGCTGTCAGTGTATCTGCCGGGCTTTCGGGCTCAAACGAGATCGCTGTCTCCAATGTAATAGGATCAAATCTTTTCAATCTTTTGGTCGTACTTGGTGTATGCGCTCTGATGAAGCCGCTTCCTGTCGATAACGGCATTAAAAAAGCCGATTATCCGATATGCCTGATAGCGACAGCTACTCTTCTGGTATTTGCCGCTACAAAGATCTTTTTCGGTCCCAGACCTGATATGGCCGATACACACGCTATATCCGGAGAACTTAGTCGAGTTAGAGGTATAGTTCTTTTGCTCGCATTCATCGGCTACCTAATATATACAATAAAACGAGCCAAAAAATCTCAGGACAAGGACGATGACTATCAGCCCGAACCTATGTGGAAAAGCGTTTTATTTATAATCATAGGTATCGCGCTCATAGTGGTCGGAGGCGACGGAGTAGTCACTGCAGCAAAGAATCTTGCGATCATGTGGGGAATGAGCGAAACTCTCGTAGGTCTTACCATCGTAGCCATCGGAACATCACTTCCTGAGCTTGTGACTTCGATTGTAGCTTCAGCCAAAGGCGAGAACGGCATGGCTTTAGGAAATGCGATTGGCTCAAACATTTTCAACCTGCTTCTGATACTAGGGGCTTCATCAAGCCTTCATCCGATACCGATAACCACTGCTTCCTTCTTCGATATCGCAATTCTGCTGGTAGTAAGCATTGGCTGTTACTTCTTCGTATGTACAGGAAAGAAGATAACTCGTATTGAAGGTTCTATAATGATTATCGCTTATGCAGCCTACACAGTGTATGCGATCATAAGATAACTTAACTTCTGCTGTTCACACAAGCATAAAAAATATGCATCTTGAGAAGTAAACCTCAAGATGCATATTATTTTTACGTTTGAATAAACAGCAGGTCGATATCAGAACTGGAAGAATGCAACCTTCTCTGTAAGTGAGCCTGCAACCTTCTCCATATCCTTTGCGGCCTGTGAAAGGCTTCTGATCGTCGAATCAAGTTCTGACATAGCAGATGATGTCTGCTCTGATGCAGCTGCGTTCTCTTCTGCCACCGCTGACAGACCATCCATAGAATCGATGACATACTGCTTTGAATCCTCGCATGTCTTTGCGTCCTTCGCGATAGCATGTACCTCGGTGATATTGTCTGAAATATCTTTGATAAGAGCTGCAATACCAGCCATAGTAGCTTCGAGTGTTTCCTTCTGCTTGAGTGTATTCTCGCTCACGATCTCTGACTGCTCTACAGCTGCCTCAGCCTCGCGCTTCAACTTGTTCATCTCATCCTGGATATCCTTGGCTGCCTGTGATGAGCTATCAGCCAACTGTCTGATCTCATCGGCAACGACTGCGAATCCACGACCTGCCTCACCGGCACGAGCTGCCTCGATGGACGCATTCAGTGAAAGGAGGTTCGTCTGAGCTGCGATATCATCGATCATAGTGATCTTGTCGAAGATATTGTCAACCGCTTTACCGGTCGCTCCAATCCTCTCCTTAACAGCCTGAATACTGCTTGCCATAACATCCGAAGACTGGCCGAGTGAATCGAGCTGTCCGGAAGATGTCTGAGAGTTCTTCTCCATCTGATCTGTGATCACATTTAGAGACTCGGTAGTAGATGAAACGCTCTGGATAGCATTTGCGATAGCATCCACATTCTCAAGTGCCTTGCTGACATCAGTAGCCTGATTCATAGCACCCTCTGAAATCTCATCCACAGCCTTTGTTACAGATGATGTAGCCTGCGCGATGTGATCCGCCTGTGACTCAATACTTGATGAGGAATCCGCCACGGTATGCGCAGACTCCTTAATCGATCCTACGATATCGCTCAGCTTATCGATAAGCTTATCAGCTGAACGTGTCATCTCACCAAGCTCATCCTTACGATCCATGTACTTGGTAGGATGGATGAACTTTCCTTCAGCAAGATTGTTGATAACGTGTCCATTCTCTTTGATCGCATTTGCGATGGAGTTTGCAATAAGGAAAGCAACAATGATACAAATGATACCGATAACAACTACTATAATGATAAGCTTTATAACGGCACCGGTGATCACACTCTCAACATTGTCTCTCGGAGAACCGGTAAATGCCATACCTACATTCTTACCATCTTTGTCCTTTACTACGCAGTAAGCAACGCAATAAGCAGAACCTGCAACGTCTGTATTGGTAGAGACGAAATCTTTTCCACCGTTCAGGCAGTCTGCAATAACCTCAGGTGCAGCCTGTGTTCCGATCGGACGAGTGTTGTCAGCCTTTACAACTGATGTGGCAGCACGTGTATCACCCTCAAACCATGTAAAATCGTAACCTGTATTGGTCTTCAGTGAATCCTCAAGAGTGTTACCCTCGAACTGAACTCCCTCTGCAGTTCTGATATCACGATACATCTTCGAAGCGGCTTTAAGTCCGGTGAGAACCTCGTCCTCCATACCGCTTTTGATATTGATCGCCGCTACGATAGTTGCGATCACTCCCAGAAGAATAATCGGAAGTGTTACCATTCCCAACAATTTTAATTTGACTGACATTTGCTTGTCCTCCTTAGGTATAGGTTGAGGCCTCCACCCCTTCATGGACACCTTACTTTCATATAATATGATACTTTCTGCAAAATACCTTTTTAAGTGTAACAAATTTATATAGAAAAGTCAAGAAAAAATCAAAGATATATTCGTCCACCGGACGCCGCGGCCCCTCCGCGCCCGAACGGGCATCCACTCCGTTTGAGGTCGCAGGTTCAAGCACACGAACCTGCGGTCTCGCCGGCCACATGGCTGCGCCATGTGCCGTCCTCGGTCGGGCCGAATCCGGCGTCCACCGGACGCCGCGGCCCCTCCGCGCCCGAACGGGCATCCACTCCGTTTGAGGTCGCAGGTTTAAGCCATTCATTTCGATTAAAAAAGGCGCATGCTTACGCATACGCCTTTTCTAATCGAGGTGACAGGATTTGAACCTGCGACCTCCGCGTCCCGAACGCGGCGCTATACCAAACTTAGCCACACCTCGATTTAATCGACCTGTATAATATATCAGACAGGTTATCGTTTGTCAATACTGTTTTTCGTTTTTTCAACGGAATGCTTCCATAACCTAATATGAAGATAAAGCAATCCGGGCAGTACGACCGTGGATCCCAGGCTCATCATAAACAGGTCTGACGCCGATCCGGCACCTGAGATTGCTGCTATAAAAGTGACTACATACATCGCTACCAGCAAAACTATCACAATCCAAGCAAATACACGATGAGACATCGGTCGTGTAACCGTCTGATTTTGAGTGTTTTCTTTATTCTCGATTTGATTTATGCTTGTTTTTTCATCGGATGACTCTTCTGGTTTCAAGCCTTCTGAAGTCTGCTCTTTTTCATCTTCGATCATTTCTTCTTTTTCTGTTTCCATCACTCTCTCCCTTCATCCGTCTTTTTTCCGGTACGCCGGTACATCATGACGGATCTAAGTTTTTATAGTGCTTTGCATCTATTTTTTCAAAATACTTTTTGATCTTTTCTTCATATCCGTTTTCACCGGAGATGAAGAAATGCTCATTTTTGACCTCATCCGGCAGATACTGCTGGTCCACATAGTGTCCCGGAAAGTCGTGAGCGTATTTATATCCTATTCCCCGACCGAGCTTTGCCGCTCCGCCGTAGTGCGAATCCTGCAGATACGGAGGGATCGCATAGCCCGGATGATTTCTTACATAGGATATGGCTGCATCTATCGCCATATACGAGGCATTGCTTTTCGGAGCCGTCGCGACATAGACTGCCGCTTCCGCCAGAGGTATCCTTGCTTCGGGCATACCCACTCTCTCTACGATGTTCGCGGCGGCACTTGCCACGACTATGGCCATCGGATCTGCCATTCCTACATCCTCCGACGCGCAGATCATGATCCTTCTTGCGATAAACGTGATATCCTCTCCGGCTTCAAGCATCCTAGCCAGATAGTAAACCACCGCATCGGGATCCGATCCTCTCATACTCTTTATAAATGCGGAGATTGTATCATAGTGATTGTCTCCGGTCTTGTCATACGAAACTTTTCTTTTCTGTATGCACTCCTCTGCGACAGCCAGAGTGATATGGATCTTGTCATCATCAGAGCGGTCTGTAGTGAGCACTCCGAGCTCGATCGCATTCAATGCAGTACGTGCATCCCCGCCTGCAACATCAGCCAAAAAATCCAAGGCATCATCATCTATGATTGCCCGAAAACTTCCGAGACCACGCTCGTCGTCTTCTATGGCTTTCTTAATTATAGATTTGATATTATCATTAGATAAGGGCTTCAACTCAAAGATTATGGATCTTGATATCAAAGCTCCGTTTACCTCGAAGTAAGGGTTCTCAGTAGTCGCTCCGATCAGCACCACGGTACCGTCCTCGACAAAAGGAAGCAGGTAATCCTGCTGACCTTTGTTGAATCGATGTATCTCGTCGATAAAAAGGATCGTCTTTTGCTGATATGCAGCTATGTTTTGCTTTGCTTGCTCAACCACGGCCTCCATATCCTTTTTACCGGCCGACGTAGCATTGATCTGGCAGAACTTCGCACTGGTCGTATTTGCTATAACCCTTGCCAGAGTAGTCTTTCCGGTACCCGGCGGCCCGTAGAATATGACAGAGCTCAACTTATCTGCCTTTATCGCACGGTAGAGCATTTTATCCTTGCCGATGATGTGCTCCTGTCCCACCACCTCATCAAGAGTTCTCGGACGGAGTCTCGATGCAAGGGGAGACTCTTTTTCTTTATTCTGTTCTTCCAGATAATCAAGTAAATCCATCCCATTCCTCCCGTGGCGAACATTATTATCCACAATCCACCATGACATCCATTACTTTTTCAGATATCACAAAAAATTAAATACATCCCAAACAAATCACATATTTTTCATCTTGGCCGATCGATTCAATCTACGAAATTATCACCTTGCTTTTTAATCGTTCTACGCTTATAGTAGAAAGACTTCTCCTCCTGATTGACCATACGTGACCGAACCCAAATCTTCAACATCTTCTTTCCCGGCAAAGAGTGTCGTCAATTCTTTTTTAAACTTTTGGACTTCTTCCTCAGGAACCACCAAATTGAGTGTCACACAATTACCATAGTCGCCTGACAACTCTGAAACACGGCATTCCCGCATCTTGTACTGCACACTGCCCAGATTCGTATAATCAAGTTTTAGCACAAGCCTCTGTCCGCGAGAAACCGCAGTTAAATCAGAATTGTCAAGAGCGTCCTTCACGGCAGTCGAGTATGCTCTCACCAGACCACCCGATCCGAGCAATGTTCCTCCGAAGTACCTGGTAACCACCGCCAATATATTTACGATTTGATTTCCGGACAAAATATCGAGTATCGGACGGCCTGCCGTACCGGATGGTTCTCCGTCATCAGAACTCCTCTCGATGACATCTTTTTTGTCCTCCGAAAAAACTATATATGCATAGCAATTGTGTCTGGCGTCGTAATACTTTTTTTTAAGCGCATCTATCTGAGCCTGTGCCTCCTCCTCGGAGGTGACCGGAACAAGCGTCGCAATAAAGCGAGATCGTTTTTCCACATATTCGGCCGTTCCTCCGCGCGTTAGTATCTGCATATGCTTTTGCCACTCCATTCATGTTTGCACAAGTCAGTCAATCATGTTTGCGCAAGTAAGTAATACTGTCAGCCGGGCGATCACGCCTGCTTTTTACTCTTTTTCGCTGCCTTTATCGTAGGCTGAAATCCCTTCATATCGTCTGCTATCTCCTTGCTCAGTACAAGCATGCATATAAGGTTCGGGATAGCCATAAGCGCATTTGCGATGTCAGAGAAGTTCCAAACCACGGTAAGCGTCGTCGTCGCACCCACATACACGACCAGCGAAAAGACGACGCGGTAGATCATATTGTATTTGTGACTTTTTAGGATGTACTCAAAGGCCTTCTCTCCGTGGTACTCCCATCCAAGTATCGTCGAAAAGGCAAACAGAGCTATACCTATCGTGACAAGCCACCCGCCGACCGGCCCCAGAGCAGACTCAAAGGCCGCTATCGTAAGCGCCGATCCGGTCACCGCCTGTCCTGCCGCGTCCGTCATCCCGAGAACTCCTGAGCTCGCGATGCAAAGACCCGTGATCGTACAAACTATGATGGTGTCCCAAAAGGTTCCTGTCATATTTATATATCCCTGATGAACGTGATTATCGGTAGATGCTGCCGCTGCCGTGATAGCCGCCGAGCCCATTCCCGCCTCATTCGAGAACACTCCCCTGGCGATACCGTATCGCATGGCCTGCATCATTGATGATACAAAAATACCAAGCCCGGCACCACCCGCTGCCTCGAGCGAAAACGCACTCTTTACTATCATGACACAGCCGTCCGGAAGATTTTTATAGTTGATCACGATCACTATAAGTCCGGCAATGATATAGAATACTGCCATCAAAGGAACCACAACCTGCGACACCTTTGATATCGTCTTGATACCGCCCACGATGATGACGAGCGCGAGTACGGTGATGATCGCTCCCGAGAGCCACGAAGGAACTGAGAAGGTGTTTGAAAGTGCTTCCGTTATCGAGTTTGCCTGAGTCATATCGCCGATGCCAAAGGATGCGATCACCGCAAACAAAGCAAACAGCCAACCGAGTATAGCTCCGATTCTTTTGTTTTTGAAGGCGTTTTTCATCGTAAACATCGGTCCGCCTGTCATCTCTCCGCGTGCGTTCACCTCGCGGTACTTGATGGCGAGCATACACTCCGAGAACTTTGATGTCAGACCGAAGAACGCGTATGTCAATCATCTTACATATACATCCTCGGATGAAAGTGTTGCGGTAATTAGTGACAGCGGAATGATTATCCCTCATAAAACGGGAATAATAACCGTTACCTGCTCCGCGGCAAACGGCCTGCATGACGAATGTGTTGTGTATGTAGGACTGGAAGCCGAGGCGCTTATTATGAACACGCCGTCGCTTGTTGTCGGTTTGGGAGAAGGCTTTGACCTCAACAGCTTTGTTGTCGGCAACGGTCATTTCGCCGCCAACAGATTTTTCTACTCTACCGACGAAAGCGTCGTAGACGTAGATTACCGCACAGGCGAATTCACCGCCGTAGGCTTGGGAAAAGCAAAGGTAGTCTGCAAGCTTATCAACGGCGTAACCGCAGAATGTGAGGTTGAAGTAAAAGAACTATCTCCTACGGTAAGGCTCAACGTTTCCTCCGTAACCGCAGGCGTGGGAGAGACCCTCGGTTTTGTAAGCTACGCCGAGGACGGCAAGGCGGTAATCTCCAAGGAATATTATTCCGAGGATGAAAATATCGCGGTAATCGGCAGGACAAACGGACTTATGACAGGCGTTTCCGTCGGCTCAACGAGGATTTACTGTCAGCTTCAAAACGGTTTCAGGGTTTACGCGGATATCACCGTTAAGCCTGCTCCGAAAACCGTAACGCTCAACGCGACGAAATGCAATATCAAGGTGGGCGACGTTATCCGCCTTAAGGAGTTCTTCAACGACGGCTCGTACAACACGCCCTATACTCTCGAATGGACAAGCTCAAACAAGGCTGTCAGCATTGAGAGCCGCTCGGGATATCTTGTAACGCTTAAGGCAAAGGCGCTCGGCACAGCCGTAATAACCGCAAAGACATATAACGGCGTTACCGCAAAGTGCACCGTGACAGTCAGCGGAAGCAACATAAAATGCGTTGACGTTTCGTCCTGGCAGGGCGGAAATATTGACTTTAACAAGCTAAAGGCGTCGGGCGTAAATTACGTTATTATCCGCGCAGGCTTCAAAACTACCGCGGACAATCAGTTTGTGAACAACTACAACAAGGCTCGTGCCGCAGGACTTAAAATCGGCTCATACTGGTATATGTGCGCCGAAAACCTTAGTGAAGCAAAGGCTGAGGCTCAGGCGTGTATAAAGGTGCTCGGCGGAAGAAAGCTCGATTTGCCGTTCTATTACGACGTAGAGGATCCGTATTCCCTGAAGATAAACTCACAGGCAACGCTTACGAATATGTCGGTTGCATTTTGTGACGCTCTTAAGGCGAAGGGCTACAAGGTCGGCATTTATTCAAGCGGAAGCGTTTTTGCTCATAACAACAAGCTGAATACCGACTTGTTCCGTCAAAAGGGCTATTCAATTTGGGACGCCGAATGGGCAAGCTCAAATACCGTAGCCTGCGATGTTTGGCAGTATTCCGATAACGGCAGTGTCAGCGGAATCGACGGAAACGTAGATATGAATTTAATATATAACCTCTATATTGAGGATTAGAGTAAAATAAAAAACAGCTGTTACCCATAAAGGATAACAGCTGTTTTGTTGTATATCGGATTAATTACGCTTTCTTTTCAAACTCATCGAGCTTTTCTACGGTGAACTTTTGAATCTGCATAGCGTCGATAATATCAACCTCGCCGTCGTTGTTAACGTCGGCGACATATTTTTGGTCGTCAGTGAGCTCAACCGTTTCAGTAGAGAATCTCTGAATCATAATTGAGTCCATAACGTCAACTACGCCGTCGTTGTTAACGTCGCCGATTAATACCTTAGGCTCGGGATCCTCGGGATGACGAATCTTGTCAAGGTCATTTTTGAGAGTATCCATAATGCTGTCAATTTCAGCCTTGTTTTCGTCCAAGGTCTTAGCGGAGTCGTAGCTTGTAGTTAACATAAGCGTCTCGGCAAGAGCAACCGCGATATCGCACTGAATGGGATCATCTTCCTGCAAGAGCGCCCTTGCCGCAGTCATCTGCTCCGACTTGTACTGCTCAAACGCGGCGATATTCTTAGCAAGCTCCTCGTCTTCCTTAGCCTTTTTAAGAGTCTCGTAGGTGTTTTCCGCGTTTACAAGGTCGTCGTAATTCCATACGCGCTCCTTTTCGCCGTCGGTCAAGGCGTCATAAGCCTCACGCGCGGCGTCAATCTTCGCCTTGCACTCGTCGGTGAGCTCAACCTCTCCGATTGCCTTAATCTTCTCGATTGTGTCGATAATCTCATCGGTAAATCTAACGGTGTGGGGAACAAAGTCTGTTCCAGCCTTGCCGTCAAGGTCTTTCTTTGCCATCTGACCGAGCTCAAAGTAAAGCGACATCGGCTCGGTAGCGATAGTTGAGTAGTTAGCGGTGAGCTTGTACTCAGGTCTGTCGGCAAGCGTTGTGTTCCACATATCAACAGCGCCGGAAGCGCAGTTCTTGTTAAAGAGGGAGTAGCGGTTGTTCTCGGGATTTGCAAGATAACTCTTCATTAATTCGAGCTCGTCGGCGGTGATTTCAACCTCGTAGTAGTTGTTGGGAAGCTGTGAGTCGTTGCGTCTGAACTGGTTGTATATCTCGCGGTTAATGGTCATACCGCCCTCGGATTGACCGTCCGCAGGGTTATAACCCATTGAGCCTGATACTGCAAACATCTGTTTAAGGGTATCAACAAGGCTGTCAAATGCCACTGCTCCGTCAAATTCCTCGCTGCCTTCGGAGTACAAATTCATCTGCTTTACAAGCTCCTGAGTCTCCTTGCTGTCCTTGTAAAGACTACCCTCAAGCGCCCTTCTGATAGCAATCATATTAGTCGGGTCAAAGCCGTAGTTTGATACGGTAATGCTTTCGCCTGCAACAAGCGAAATGTTCTCAGGCTCAGAGTTCGCGCCCTTGGGATTGGTTGTAAAGTAAGACATCCTGTCCTCTAAGCCCAAATCGTTGTCGTTGTAAATAGCCGGATCCGAGGTGTACTTCTCCGGATTTTTCATATAGTCAACCATAAGGTCGTTATATCTGTCGTCGGGTCTGTAGTAGTCGTAGTAGCTTGTGTTCAAGTCCACATCCTCATAGGTTGTGAAGGTGAGACAACCGTGCGACATAAACTCTTTCTCGGTAATTCTGCGCGAGGAAATTGTCATCTTACCTACAATGCGTGAGCCCTTGTAATCGCCGAGGGTTACCTTTGTGCGAGCGAATACGCTGTTGCCGCTTGAACCGGCATACGCGGTAACATAAACCACCTTGCCGTCCTCGGGAATATCCCCGACTACGGTGATAAGACCGTTTTCGTCAACGCTTATTACAGGATCAGAGATTACGTATGTAATGCTCTGATCATACGGAGCGACAAAGCTTAACAA
>ONKC01000056.1 GCA_900318295.1 uncultured Eubacteriales bacterium | reverse complement strand
GCCATCGCTAAAAAGTGCGTTTTCAAAGCTTTGGCAGTAGTCACGGATATAATCATACTGCTCGCTTACAAAAGGAACCTCCGTAAAATCCGGACTCTCTATCAAAAGGTTCTGGCCTTTTTTAGTTGATATCGTGTTGACGGATCCTTCTCCGTTGTATCCCATTGAGAGAAGATATCCTCCGGTCACGGCACTTCCGCTGACGGCATCCGGGGCTTCTTCGAGATCATCCACATTGACTCTCGACTTGCCGACTCTCACATGCTCACACAGATAGTAGCTTCCCAAGTACTCTCCGTTCATGATGAAGTTTACAAAAACACACTGCGGTGTAAACTCCATCCCGAACTTCTCACCGAGCCAGTATGTGTATTTGTTTCTGAGCATGGTATAGTCAAAATAATTGGCTAACATTACCCAGTGCTTATTGGCTCCCATTCCGAAAAGGTCTGCTTTATTATCAAGTTTTATTTTATATGGTTTTTTAGTCGGTCCCCACGTGGAGTTTCCTCTTCCTCTGATGTATTCCATCTCGTAGGTTCCCGATATATCTCCGCCCCCGTACTCCGAAACATAGCCTGAAGGAGACTTGATCGTCATGCTTCCGTAGCACTCCGTCTGATGCTCGGGATCACTGTTCATGGCATCGATGGTTCCCTCACTCTCATCGATATTAACACTCACCGTAGGAATATCGGATGCGGCAAAAAGAACAGATCTCAACAACAGCTTTGTCTTCTTTGACCTCTCCGATGAGCTCATGCCCGGATAGCTTATCTTTAGTCTCACCTTGTGCTTTCCGGTTATGCCTTTTGAAGAAATCTCGGCACAGTTGTTTTTTGAAAAACTCCACTTATCTTTACCGCGTTGCTTAGGGATCGATATAGTTGCGACAGGTGTTGAATCACTGTCAAGATAAACACTTATCGCTGCAGGCTTTTTCCTTTCGGACAATCCGTTTACGATCACATATCCGGGCTTTGCTTCGGTAAAATCAAACTGCTGTGATAAGGTGATATCACCTTTTTCGATATCATCTGCCTTTGCATCGATCATAACACCGTTATCCTCAGCATCACTCTCGTGCTTTTCATCTTTTATGTTTACGTCAACAGTATGATACTCGTTAAGAGTCACCATATCACGTTTTATAAATCCATCATACGAGGCAACTCTCGGGTCATAATCATCATCCATTGCGTACGGATCCTGACCCGATGTATATCCGACAGCCGGAGTTTCGGTTTTGGGATGCTTTTCCGTCGCCTTTGCATCAGCATCCTTTTTAGGTCCGAAGCCTGCCATCGCAGATACTGTCATAGCCATGATAAGAGCCATAGTGAGCACTCTTTTGGATTTGTTTTTCATGATAACCTCCGCTTGTGACCGCATTTTATCATAACAGATCATATAACTCAAAAATAAGCTTTTCTGTTTTTTGCCATCCAAGACAGGGATCGGTGATCGACTTTCCATACACACCTTCACCGATCTTCTGTGCTCCGTCTTCAATATAGCTTTCAATCATCAAACCTTTTACGATCTTCTTGATCTCATCAGCATGCTTGCGCGAGTGAATAACATCCTTCGCGATACGTATCTGCTGCAACGGATCTTTGTCAGAGTTGGAGTGATTCGTATCTATGATTACTGCCGGATTCTGAACCTCTCTCTCCATATAGCTGTCATAGAGATGGATCAGATCCTCAAAATGATAGTTCGGGATGTTTCTTCCAAACTTGTCTACATAACCTCTGAGGATCGAGTGCACCAAAGGATTTCCGGTGGTCTGGACCTCCCATCCACGGTACACAAATCGCTGAGGATTCTGTGCCGCAACGATGGAGTTCATCATCACTGATATGTCTCCTCCCGTCGGATTTTTCATACCGGCAGGTATACCAAGTCCCGATGCCACCAGGCGATGTCCCTGGTCCTCCACTGATCTGGCGCCGATAGCCACATAGGCCAAAAGATCGGAAAGGTATCTGTGGTTCTCCGGATACAGCATCTCCTCAGCACAGGTAAAACCGGTTTGCTCCACCACGTGGGTGTGCATCTGTCTGATCGCGATGATACCTGCGAGCAGGTCCTCTTCCTCCTCAGGGTTGGGCTGATGAAGCATACCCTTGTATCCGAGTCCTACCGTACGGGGCTTGTTAGTATATACTCTCGGGATCATGTAGATCCTGTCAGCGACTTTTTCCTGTACCTTTTGCAGGCGTCCCATATAGTCAAGGACCGCTTCTTCGTTGTCCGCCGAACACGGACCGATGATAAGCAGGAATCTGTCGTCCTTACTCTCAAATATTGCTTTGATCTCTTCGTCTCTTTTTTCTTTGATCTGTGCGACCGAAAGTCCAAGCGGGAACTTCTCTTTGATTTCCTGCGGAGACGGCATCTGTCGCACGAATTCCATTTGCATTTCCATTGATTAAAAATTTTCTCCTCTTTAGTTTAGCAAAAAGCCAAATTATATTATACCACATTTTCGCCTGTTTTACAAGCAAAATCGGCTTGTTTGTTATATTATGTGATGCTTATACTTACACATCATATACTTCCCCGGCTAAGGACAGACTTCCGAAGATCAGAACCACAGCTCCGTCTTCTTTTGCTCTTTTCTGCACGCTTTTTACGGCAGCCTTTATGTCTTCTCCCATAGCTTCTACTTTGACCCATGGGTTGATCTTTCTGAATGCTTCCTTCAGATCATCGGCTTCTACGCCCCGAACTCCGGGTGTTTTTACCGTCGTGACATCAGTCAGGTACGGAAGCACTATACGTATGATCTCCTCTACGGCTTTATCTTTGAAAACACCCATAACTCCATATATTTTTTTACCCGGCAAAAGCTCTTTTAAGCTTTTATTCAACGCCATCGCACCGTCCGGATTGTGTGCTCCGTCATATATCGTGATCGGATCCGTACAAACAACATCAAACCTTGCGGGCCATACGGCATTCTCTATACCCTTTTTGATGAAGTCGGGTGAGATCTCAAGTTTAGTTGCAGCTTCTATAGCGAGGGCTGCGTTTCCGGGTTGATAGCTTCCGAGCATACATGTTCTGTAGGTCTCATTTTTGTAAATAAAATCAGTTCCCGTAAGCTCAAGTTTTTCCACAGCAAGAGCGTTCGTATCGACCATATAAAGATACGCCTCTTTTTCAGTTACCTCCTGTCTGAGCGTCGCCAGTATTCTGTCGCGGATGCGTTGTTTTCTTTTATCTGCACGCGTTCCGCCGCCGGATTCGAGCTTGATGCCGGGCTGATATGAAACCACTTTTCCGCCTTCTTTTATTATCCCGGCTTTTTCGGATGCGATCATAGAGATCGATCCACCGAGAAACTGCATGTGGTCCATACTGATCGGAGTGATCACCGAAAGAAGTGATTTAGAAACAATATTTGTTGCATCACTTCTTCCTCCCAGACCCACCTCTACGATAGCGATATCAACACCTTCTTTTTCCAGTGCTAAAAATGCACCGGCAGTCTTCATCTCATAGACCGTAGGCTTCTCCAAGCCCTCATTTTCCATGGCATCACAGATTTTAATAACCTCTGTCATGACTGATTCATACACATCATCCGAAAGATAAAAATCACGATAAAATTCAGCTTTATTCTTGCTGATTTTAGCCGAATTATAACTGTCTTTTTTTATGATCATTATCTCGTCTTTTTCATCGACGACAGCAGGTGATGCGTACCATCCGATCTTTTCATAGACGCACGAAAGGATCGACGAAAGATAAGCCCCCGTCGATCCTTTTCCGTTGGTTCCGGCGATATGGATGATCTTCAGACTCTCCTGCGGATCACCCAATCGTCGGCACAACTCCCTGATCCTTTCAAGTCCCGGACGTATTCCCGAAACCGATTCTGTGTCGAGATATTTTTTTATTTCATCTCTGTTCATAACGCGTAATTGCCTTCTTTTTTATTTGATGGTACGTACTCTGATAACCTCCGGTATAGCCTCGAGATCCTTTACTACCTGATCTGAGATTGGTGAGCATACATCAAGGATCGAGTAGGCAAAGCTACCCTTTGATTTATTCCACATGTTTTCGATATTTACATCATCCTTTGCGAAAACGTTTGTGAACTGAGTCAGCATCTTCGGAAGATTTTTATGAAGGATGGTGATACGTCCCTCTGTCTGACAGATGCCTGCGTCTGTGTTCGGATAGTTCACGGAGTTTCTGATATTACCGTTGTCGATAAAGTCTCTGATCTCGCGTGCTGCCATCTTTGCACAGTTGTCCTCAGACTCCTGAGTAGAAGCTCCGAGGTGAGGAGTCACCGTAGTGTTCGGAAGCTTAACTGTAGTCGGATTCGGGAAGTCCACAAAGTAGTGACCTACCTTACCGCTCTCCAAAGCTGCCTTCATATCATCCTCGTTTACGAGAGTATCTCTGGACAGGTTGAGGATCACGACTCCGTCCTTCATCTTGTCAAAAGCTTCTTTGTTGAGCATTCCCTTTGTAGAGTCGAGAAGCGGCACATGGATAGTGAGGTAATCACATATCTCATAGAGTTCTTCATTTGACTTAACCATAGTGACGTCTCTGGTCATGTTGACAGCATTCTCGATGGAGATATACGGATCACAACCATATACATCCATACCAAGACGGTTGGCTGCATTTGCAACGATAACGCCGATGGCTCCGAGTCCGATGATACCGAGTTTCTTTCCTTTGATCTCAGTTCCGGCAAACTCTTTCTTTGCTTTCTCTGCACTCTTTGCGATGTCAGGATCATCAGCGTTGTCCTTGCACCATCTGATACCGCCTGCGATATCTCTTGCAGACAGAAGAAGTGCTGCGATCGTCAGCTCCTTAACTCCGTTTGCATTTGCACCCGGTGTGTTGAAAACAACGATACCCTGCTCAGCACATTTGTCAAGAGGGATGTTGTTCACTCCGGCGCCGGCTCTTGCTACAGCAAGAAGGCTCTCCGGAAGCTCCATGTCGTGCATTACTGCTGATCTTACGAGGACAGCTGTAGCTTCATTGATATCCTCTGTAATCTCATACTCATCCGGCAACATTTCCAATCCACACTCAGCGATAGGATTTAAGCATTTAACTTTTACACTCATTTCATATAACCTACTTTCTATAGTATTTATTTGTTGTTTTTCTCAAACTCAGTCATGAACTCTACAAGCTTCTCGACGCCCGCCTTCGGCATAGCATTATAGATACTTGCTCGCATACCGCCGACCGAACGGTGTCCCTTGAGGTTCTCAAGACCGGCCGCCTTAGACTCGGCTACGAACTTGGCATCAAGCTCATCATTTCCTGTGATGAAAGGAACATTCATAAGCGAACGATCCTCTTTACGAACGGTACCCTTGAACATCTCTGACTGATCGAGGAAATCATAAAGGATCTTTGCCTTCTCCTCATTTCTGGTCTTCATAGCCGAAAGTCCGCCGTTAGCCTTTAACCACTTAAATACCTTACCGCAGATATAGATACCGTAGCAAGGCGGTGTATTGAACAGTGACTGAGCATCAGCATGAGTCTTGTAGCGAAGCATCGTCGGTACATACTCAGCGAGATCCTCACGGATAAGATCCTTTCTGATGATGACGATCGTCACACCCGCAGGTCCGATGTTCTTCTGAACACCACCGTAGATCACTCCGTATTTGTTTACATCTACCGGCTCCGAAAGGAAGCATGAAGATACATCGGCTACGAGATCTTTTCCTTTGGTATTTGGCAGATTCCAGAACTTGGTACCATAAATCGTATTATTCTCACAGATATATACATAATCCGCATCGTCGTCGATCGGAAGGTCTGAGCAATCCGGGATGTATGAGAATGTCTCATCCTCAGAGGACGCAACCTTTACGGCTTTACCGTATTTCTGTGCCTCCTGCCAAGCCTTCTTCGCCCACTGTCCGGTCACGATATAGTCTGCGACTCCGTTTTTCATCAAATTCATCGGGATAGCGGAGAACTGAGTCCAGGCTCCTCCCTGCAAGAACAGAACCTCATAGTTCTCAGGAATTCCCATTAACTCGCGAAGGTCAGCCTCGGCTGTCTTGATGATATCATCGTAAACCTTTGAACGATGGCTCATCTCCATGACAGACATACCTGATCCGTTATAATCAAGCATCTCCGCTGCCGCTTCCTTAAGCACCTCCTCCGGCAACACTGCCGGTCCTGCTGAAAAGTTGTACACTCTACCCATTTTTACTTCCTTCCTTTCTGGTTTTCTTTCTCTTTCTTTAGATCTTTTTCATCAAAAGAGCTGTCTATCGGCTTGCCCGGCGCAACCATCGGCCACACCTTCTCATCCTGATCAATCACTACCTCGACCAGAGTCGGTGCCGTGCCGTCAGCTGCCAACCTTATGGCATCGTCAAGCTCTTCTCTTTTTGTTACGCGGATGGCTCTCGCCCCCATCGCTTCGGCTACCTTGCAGTAGTCGACTTTATCCTCAAGCACTGTTTGGGAATAGTGTTTGTTGTAGAACAATGTCTGCCACTGTCTTACCATCCCAAGTGCATGATTATTGAAAACAACCTCGATGATCGGAATGTCGTAACGTGTTGCCGTAGCGATCTCATTCATGTTCATCCTAAAGCAACCGTCTCCGGCGAAGTTTACGACTGTTTTGTCCGGACATCCTACTTTGGCTCCTATCGCAGCTCCCAGGCCGTATCCCATAGTCCCCATACCGCCTGATGTGAGAAGGTGTCTCGGATGACGGTACTTGTAAAACTGTGCCGCCCACATCTGATGCTGTCCGACATCCGTCGCGATGACAGCCTCCGGTCCGAGTATCTCAGAAAATCTCTCGACTACGTACGGTCCGGAAAGTCCCTCATCGGGGTAGGTCATCGGCAATGCTTCCTTTCGGGCCATCGCCTTGTCTATCCATTCTTTATGATATTGATCCTCGAGCTTTTCATTTAGCTTTTTCAGTGCGATCTTCAGATCACCTATCACTGCGTGATCAACCAAAAGGTTTTTATCTATCTCGACCTCATCGATGTCTATCTGAAGTTTATCGGCCATTGGCGCAAACTTTGACGCATCTCCAAGCACTCTGTCGGAAAACCTTGTTCCGAGAGCGATAAGAAGGTCGCATTCCGTCACGCACAGGTTTGATGTTTTGGTACCGTGCATCCCGAGCATCCCGACATAATAGGGATCACCTCCGTCAAATGCTCCCTTGCCCATCAGTGAGTCAGTGACTGGTGCATCGACCTTTTTTACGAACTCCTTAAGCTCTGCATCCGCATCCGAGATGACTGCTCCTCCTCCGACAAATATCATCGGCTTTTTACTTAATCGTATCATGGAGACAGCCTTATCTATCGCCTCATCAGTGATCTGCTCTGACTTTCTTTCGATCACCTCGGGCTTCATCGGCGTAAACTCCGTCAGAGCCGCTGTCACATCCTTCGTGATATCTACAAGCACAGGCCCGGGTCTCCCGGTCTTTGCTATCTTGAACGCTCTGCGGATACAGTCCGCAAGCTGTGTTACATCCTTTACGATAAAGCTATGCTTGGTGATCGGCATCGTGATGCCTGCTATATCGACCTCCTGGAAGCTGTCCTTCCCAAGGAGCGAAAGCGTCACGTTTGCGGTGATCGCAACCATCGGTACTGAATCCATATATGCGGTTCCTATCCCCGTGACCAGGTTCATCGCACCGGGACCCGATGTAGCCATACAGACTCCGACCTTTCCGGTGGCTCTTGCATACCCGTCGGCCGCATGCGCTGCCCCCTGCTCATGAGAGGTCAGAACATGTCTTATCTGCTTTTGGTACCGATACAGCTCATCATAGATATTCAGGATCGCCCCTCCGGGATAACCAAACACCGTATCCACGCCCTGTTCCAAAAGGCATTCGATGACGATCTGAGATCCGTTCAACTGCATTATTATTCCTACCTTCTATAAAAATATCAAAACACCGTAGTATATAAATTACTTAAGGATCGCTCCCTCGCTTCCGCTTGTTACCATGTTTGCATATCTGGCGAGATATCCGTCCTTAACTCTCGGCTCTCTCGGAGTCCAGGCATCTCTTCTCTTTTTAAGTTCCTCATCGGAAACCCTTACATTGAGAGTGTTTGCCGGGATATCAATAGCGATGATATCTCCCTCCTCGATCAGAGCGATCGGGCCACCTACAGCAGCCTCGGGTGAAATATGTCCGATCGAAGCACCGCGGCTTGCGCCCGAGAAACGTCCGTCAGTGATCAGAGCCACGCTCGATCCGAGTCCCATACCTGCGATGGCAGATGTCGGATTGAGCATCTCGCGCATTCCCGGACCTCCCTTCGGTCCCTCATAACGGATGACTACGACATCTCCCTCTACTATTTTTCCGCCCTTGATAGCTTCGATAGCATCCTCCTCGCAATCAAAGACTCTTGCCGGGCCTTCGTGTACCATCATCTCCGGTACGACTGCGGAGCGCTTAACCACGCCGCCATCAGGTGCGATATTACCTTTAAGTACTGCGATACCGCCCGTTTCCGAATACGGATTATCTATCGGACGGATAACCTCAGGATCTAAGTTGATCGCATTTTGTATGTTTTCTTTAACCGTTTTTCCGGTTGCGGTCATGCAATCCGTGTTGAGCAAGCCCTTCTTGTCAAGCTCATTCATCACTGCGTACACACCGCCTGCCTCATTGAGCTGCTCCATATAGGTATGTCCTGCCGGAGCAAGATGGCAAAGGTTCGGTGTTTTGGCTGAAATATCATTTGCTATGTTGAGGTCAAGCTTAACTCCTGCCTCGTGAGCTATAGCCGGCAAATGCAGCATGGTGTTGGTCGAGCATCCTAAAGCCATATCAACCGTCATCGCATTCATAAAAGCTTTCTCCGTCATGATATCGCGCGGACGGATATTTTTCTTATAAAGCTCCATGACAGCCATACCGGCATGCTTTGCGAGTTTGATCCTGTCTGAGTATACTGCCGGGATGGTTCCGTTTCCTCTGAGTCCCATTCCGATCGCCTCGGTCAGACAGTTCATAGAGTTTGCCGTGTACATACCTGAGCAGGATCCGCAAGTCGGGCAGGCGTGCTGAACAAAATCATCTACCTGCTCCTCTGTCATCTTTCCTGCAGCATGTGCTCCGACTGCCTCAAACATACTCGAAAGAGATGTGCGCTTGCCCTGAACATGGCCTGCAAGCATCGGTCCGCCACTGACAAATACTGTGGGGACATTCACTCTGGCTGCTGCCATAAGCAGTCCCGGAACATTTTTATCACAGTTCGGGATCATCACGAGTGCATCAAAAGCGTGCGCTCTTGCCATACACTCCGTAGAATCGGCGATAAGGTCTCTGGTTACCAGAGAATACTTCATGCCGACATGCCCCATGGCGATACCATCGCATACAGCGATAGCCGGAAACACGATCGGTGTTCCGCCTGCCATAGCTACGCCCTGCTTGACAGCTTCTGTTATCTTGTCAAGGTTCATATGACCCGGTACGATCTCGTTATATGAGCTTACGATACCTACGAGCGGACGCTCAAGCTCTTCTTTGGTCATACCGAGTGCGTTGAAAAGACTCCTTTGTGGAGCCGTTGCCATTCCTTTTTTCACCGAATCACTATTCATGATAATCCTCCTAATCTTACTTTATATACTCTGTGATCTTGTCTCCCATGGCTATACATCCGAGCTTTGTCATACCCTCACTCATGATGTCACCTGTTCTGTATCCGTCCTTAAGTACGGCTTTTACAGCATTCTCGATAGCATCCGCTTCCTTTTGGAGGTCAAATGAATAACGAAGCATCATCGCTACCGAAAGGATAGTCGCGATAGGATTAGCGAGGTCCTTGCCTGCGATATCGGGTGCCGATCCGTGGCTCGGCTCATACAGTCCAAAAGCTCCCTCTGCCAGGGATGCTGACGGAAGCATTCCGAGTGAACCCGTCGTCATCGATGCCTCATCCGAAAGGATATCACCGAACATGTTCTCGGTCACTACTACATCAAACTGCTTCGGATCACTGACGAGTTCCATCGCGCATGCATCGACAAGCATGTCACTAAGCTCAACCTCAGGATAATCCTTTGCCACATCCGCCACGATCTTGCGCCACAGACGTGAGGTATCAAGGACGTTTGCCTTATCTACGCTTGTGACCTTTTTATCACGCTTCATGGCGATCTCAAAGGCCTTCTTTGCGATACGTCTGATCTCACTCTCTGCATAAATACAGGTATCAGCGGCTGTCATCTCGCCGTTTACCTCTTTGGTATATCTGTCACCGAAGTAAAGACCTCCGGTAAGCTCTCTTACGATGACATAGTCAAATCCACCTTTGGATCTGTCATCCTTCAAAGGACATGCGCCTTTGAGTTCCTCAAAAAGGATTGCAGGACGAAGGTTACAAAAAAGCCCGAGTCCCTTTCTTATCTTAAGAAGGCCTGCCTCAGGACGTTTGTCCGGCGGAAGCTCATACCAGCTGTCCACGCCAACACGTCCACCAACAGCTCCGAGAAGCACGGCATCTGCTTTCTTTGCCCTCTCAAGAGTCTCATCCGTCAGAGGCTCTCCGAACTTATCGATAGAGCATCCTCCCATATAGAGCTCCTCGTACTCAAACTCATGTCCGTAAACCTGACCGATCCTGTCAAGGATCTTCTTTGCCTCTCTGACGATCTCCGGTCCGATACCGTCGCCCGGGATCACCGCAATATGGTATTTCATAGCGTCTCCTTCACAATGCTTTCTTATATTTATGCGAATATATCACACTGAAAGAAAATTATATAATAAACCAAGGCTTATGTCAAGCCCATCAAGTCGATGACCACACCCACGATCACTCCGACCGCGTACAGGTATCCGACTATGGCTATATTCTGCTTCATGTGCTTTCTGTTCAGTCTGAAAAGCACCAAAAGTCCTACTCCGGCACCGACCAAAAGTCCCGTAAACATCGGTCCTGCACCGATCACTCCCTCCAGATAAAGCTCCGTGATCACAACCGAAGCCGCGCAGTTCGGGATAAGTCCGACGATGCCGGCGATAAGCTCGCCAACGACCGGAATCCCCGTAAACACGCCCGAAATGGTCTCCTCGCCGACACCCTCCACTATTCCTCCGATTACCAGACCAAAGATAAAGATGAACAAAGTGATCTGCAGGGTATGAAAAACGGCCGACTTAAAAATACCCTCGTCGCACTTGCAGTGCTCCCCCTCACACACCTCATGTACGGCGTGTGGGTTCACGATATTCTTATATCTGAGCGGCCTTTTCATCATGCCGTGATAGATCAGATCCAAAAGAAGTCCGAAGACGATACCCATCAACGCCTTTGAAGCAAGTATCTTTATCATCGTTGATA
>ONKC01000067.1 GCA_900318295.1 uncultured Eubacteriales bacterium | reverse complement strand
AAGAGGTATTATATTATGGCAGTAAAAGTAGCAATCAATGGTTTTGGTCGTATCGGTCGTTTGGCTTTCCGTCAGATGTTCGGAGCTGAGGGTTTTGAGATCGTAGCTATCAACGATCTTACTTCTCCTGAGATGCTTGCTCACCTTCTTAAGTATGACTCAACACAGGGAAGATATGAGCTTTGCGACAAGGTTACATCAGGCGAGAACTTCATCACAGTAGACGGAAAGAAGATCACCATATATGCTGAGGCTGATGCAAAGAACCTTCCTTGGGGAGATCTTGGTGTAGACGTTGTTCTTGAGTGTACAGGATTCTACACATCAAAGGACAAGGCACAGGCTCATATCGATGCAGGTGCTAAGCACGTTATCATCTCTGCTCCGGCAGGTAATGATCTTCCGACTATCGTTTACAATGTAAACCATCAGACTCTTACAAAGGACGACAAGATCATTTCAGCTGCTTCATGTACAACCAACTGTCTTGCTCCTATGGCAAAGGCACTTAATGATTGTGCAACTATAAAATCAGGTATCATGTGCACTATCCACGCTTACACAGGTGATCAGATGACACTTGACGGACCTCAGAGAAAGGGCGACAAGCGTCGTAGCCGTGCTGCCGCAGTTAATATCGTTCCTAACTCAACAGGTGCTGCAAAGGCAATCGGACTTGTTATCCCTGAGCTCAATGGTAAGCTCATCGGTGCAGCTCAGCGTGTACCTACCCCGACAGGTTCTACTACAATCCTTACAGCTGTTGTAGAGGGTAACGTAACAAAAGAGCAGGTAAACAGCGCTATGAAGGCTGCTGCAAACGAGTCATTCGGTTACAACGAGGATGAGATCGTTTCATCAGATATCGTAGGTATGCGTTTCGGTTCACTCTTTGATTCTACTCAGACAATGGTTCTTCCGCTTGATAACGGAACAACTCAGGTACAGGTAGTTTCATGGTATGACAACGAGAACTCATACACAAGCCAGATGGTACGTACTATCAAGCACTTTGGCTCACTTCTTGGTGCGTAATTGATAAAAAACATTAAATGAATGACCTGGAAAGGTCCGGTCTGAAGGGCCGGGCCTTTCGTTGGTTTATAAAGGAGGAAAAAATGGGACTGAACAAAAAATCTGTTGATGATATCAATGTCAAGGGACAGCGCGTGCTTTGCCGCTGCGATTTCAATGTGCCGATCATCGAAGGAAAGATCACTGATGAGAACCGTCTTGTCGCTGCGCTTCCTACTATTAAAAAGCTGATAGCTGACGGTGGAAAGGTTATCCTTTGCTCACACCTTGGCAAAGTAAAGACTGAAGAAGATAAAAAGACCAAGACTCTTGCTCCCGTAGCTGAGAGACTTACGGCTCTTCTCGGAAAAGAAGTAAAGTTCGTACCGAATCCTGAGGTTGTAGGAGACAACGTACGTGAAGCAGTTGCTGCCATGAATGACGGAGATGTGATCCTTCTCGAGAATACACGCTTCCGTGCTGAGGAGACAAAGAACGGAGATGCTTTCTCACAGGATCTCGCTTCTATATGTGATGTATTTGTAAATGATGCTTTCGGTACCGCACATCGTGCACATTGCTCAAATGTAGGTGTGGCAGCTCTCAAGGACACAGCTGTAGTCGGATATCTTATGCAGAAGGAGATTGACTTCCTCGGTAATGCAGTAGAGAATCCGCAGCGTCCTTTTGTTGCTATTCTCGGTGGTGCAAAGGTAGCAGATAAGCTTAATGTTATCGATAACCTTCTTACCAAGTGTGATACGCTTATCATCGGTGGTGGTATGGCCTATACATTTTTAAAGGCACAGGGCAAAGAGATCGGAAAGTCTCTCTGCGATGATGAGAAGCTTGATTACTGCCGTGATATGATCGCCAAGGCTGAGAAGCTCGGAAAGAAGCTTCTTCTTCCGGTAGACAGTGCGGTTATCACTGATTTCCCGAATCCGATCGATGCACCGATCGATGTTGAGATCGTTAGCGCTGATGCTATCCCGGCCGACAAAGAGGCTTGCGATATCGGTACCAAGACAGCAGAGCTTTTTGCAAATGAGGTTAAAAATGCCAAGACTGTTGTTTGGAATGGACCGATGGGCGTGTTTGAGAACCCGACACTTGCAAAGGGTACGCTTGCAGTAGCCAAGGCACTTGCTGAGTCAAACGCAACTACTATTATCGGTGGTGGTGACTCTGCTGCAGCAGTAAACCAGATGGGTCTTGGTGACAAGATGAGCCACATCTCGACAGGTGGTGGTGCTTCGCTTGAGTTCCTCGAGGGTAAGGAGCTTCCGGGTGTTGCAGCTGCGAACGATCGCGCCTAAATACATAGAAATGGAGAATATAAGAATGAGTAGAAGAAGAATTATCGCAGGTAACTGGAAAATGAACAAGACTCCGTCAGAGGCGGTTGAGCTTGCAAAGACTTTGTTGCCGCTCGTCAAAAACGATGACGTGGATGTGGTTTTTTGTGTACCGGCTATTGATATTATTCCGGTTGCTGAGACCGTAAAAGGAAGCAATGTTTCCGTAGGTGCCGAGAACCTTTACTTTGAGGAGAGTGGTGCTTATACCGGAGAGATCGCAGCAAACATGCTGACAGATGCCGGTGTTAAGTATGTTATCATCGGACACTCAGAGAGAAGAGAGTACTTCGCAGAGACTGATGAGACTGTAAATAAAAAAATCAAGCAGGCTTTCAAGCATGATATCACTCCGATCATCTGCTGTGGTGAGTCACTTACACAGCGTGAGCAGGGTATCACGATCGACTGGATCCGCCAGCAGATCAAGATCGCATTTCTTGACATCACTGCTGATCAGGCAAAGAAGGCTGTTATTGCTTACGAGCCTATCTGGGCTATCGGAACAGGAAAGACTGCTACAGCTGATCAGGCTGAGGAAGTATGCGCAGCTATCCGTGAGTGCATCGGTGAGATCTACGATGCTGCTACAGCTGATGCTATCCGCATCCAGTACGGTGGCTCTATGAATGCCGAGAACGCCGCAGAGCTTCTCGCTAAGCCAAATATCGATGGTGGTCTTATCGGAGGGGCTTCGCTTAAGCCGGACTTCTCAAAGATTGTAAACGCATAAAAAAACTAATCGGGAATCCGAGTGTATATTCGCTCGGGCACGCTTTCGCTTTTTTCGAGTACGTCACGTTGTGCGCATGTAAAAGACACATGTTGCGCAACGACGTACTCGACACATCCCGAGCGATGATATACTCCTCGGATTCCCTCTTATTTGTTTAGCACAATAGTATTTATAGAGAGAGGAAGTATTAAATGGAATCGATAACAAGCATTCGCACACTATATCGTGATCGCGATGAGTACATAGATAAAAAGGTTACCGTCGGAGGATGGATCAGAAGCGTTCGTGACTCTAAGACCTTTGGATTTTTGGTAGTGAACGACGGAACATTTTTCGAACCACTCCAGGTGGTTTATCATGATAAGCTCGACAATTTTGCCGGGATTTCCAAATTGAATGTAGGAGCTGCCGTGATAGTTACAGGAACACTTGTAGCTACACCTGAAAACAAGCAGCCTTTCGAGATACAGGCGGATGAGGTATTCATCGAGGGTGCGTCTACACCTGATTATCCGCTTCAGAAAAAGAGACACTCTATGGAGTTTCTGCGTACGATTCCGCATCTTCGTCCGAGGACGAATACGTTTCAGGCGGTTTATCGTGTGAGATCTTTGATCGCTTATGCTATCCACAGGTTTTTCCAGGAGAGAGAGTTTGTATATGTGCACACGCCCATCATCACAGGCAGTGACTGTGAGGGTGCGGGTGAGATGTTCCGTGTATCGACGATCGACCCTGCAAAGGTTCCTTTGACGGATGATGGAGCAGTTGACTACAGCAAGGATTTCTTCGGAAAGGAGACAAACCTTACCGTATCAGGTCAGTTAAATGGTGAGACATTCGCTATGGCTTTCCAGAACATCTATACATTTGGACCGACTTTCCGTGCAGAGAACTCAAATACAACAAGACATGCTGCGGAGTTCTGGATGATCGAGCCGGAGATAGCTTTTGCTGATCTCGAGGATGATATGATGCTCGCTGAGGCGATGCTTAAGTACATCATCGCGTATGTGCTTGAGGCAGCTCCTGAGGAGATGGCATTTTTCAATCAGTTTATAGATAAAGGTCTGATCGAGAGACTTCAGCATGTACTTAACTCAGAGTTCGGACATGTGACTTACACAGAAGCGATCGAGCTTCTTGAGAAAAATAACGACAAGTTTGAGTATAAGGTTTCATGGGGCTGTGATCTGCAGACCGAGCATGAGAGATATCTGACAGAGGAAATCTTCAAGCGCCCGGTATTTGTGACTGATTATCCGAAGGAGATCAAGGCGTTCTATATGAAGTTAAATGATGACGGGAAGACTGTTGCAGCTATGGACTGTCTTGTACCGGGGATCGGAGAGATCATCGGCGGATCGGAGCGTGAGGCTGATTATGAGACTTTGCGCACGCGTATGAAGGAGTGTGGACTGAACGAGGAGGATTATGGATTCTATCTCGACCTCAGAAAGTACGGTACAACCCGTCACGCCGGATTTGGTCTGGGATTTGAGAGATGTGTGATGTATCTGACGGGAATGCAGAATATACGCGATGTCATTCCATTCCCGAGAACAGTTGGTAACTGCGAACTATAAAGAGCGGCGCACCAGCGCGGTTGGAGCTTTTCTTCCTCGCTCGGCATATGAATGCCTCCTCGGAAGAAAACTCCTGCCGCTGGTGCTGGATTCTATTTTTGGAGGTGTAACAATGAGTCTAATACTACCCGGAAATTACGAGTCGAGACTCGATATCCGAGAGACAGAGATTGCCATTAAAAAGGTTAAGGATTATTTTGAGAGGGCACTTGCTTACAGACTTGATCTGACAAGAGTGAGTGCACCGCTTTTTGTGGATCCCGCATCAGGTATGAATGACAACCTTAACGGAGTGGAGCGTCCGGTTGACTTTGATGTCATGGAGACCGGAGTTCAGGCGGAGGTTGTTCACTCTCTTGCAAAGTGGAAAAGACATGCGCTTAAGTATTATGGTTTCCATCATGGTGAGGGACTCTACTGCGATATGAGCGCGATCCGTCGTGATGAGGAGACGGATAACCTTCACTCGATCTATGTTGACCAGTGGGATTGGGAGCGTGTGATTGAGCATATCGTAAAAAAGGTTTGGGATGCGATCCTAGAGACTGAGGATTATATCTCTTTGGAGTACCATTTTTACGGAAGAACACTTCCGACCAATATCAAGTTTATCACTACTCAGGAGCTTGTTGACAAGTATCCGGATAAAACTCCGAAGGAGAGAGAGTATGCTGCCGCCAAGGAGTATGGCGCGATATTTTTAAAGAAGATCGGTGGTGTTTTATCAGACGGAAAGCCGCATGACGGTCGTGCTCCTGATTATGATGATTGGGAGCTGAACGGTGACATCATCGTCTACTATCCGGTACTCGATATCGCTTTGGAACTTTCTTCAATGGGAATCCGCGTGGATGAGAAAGCACTGAAGGAGCAGCTTGATAAAGCGGGATGCCCGGAGAGAGCCGAGCTTCCATTCCAGAAGGCGATCCTCGAGGGGGCGCTTCCTTACTCGATAGGCGGTGGTATTGGCCAGTCGAGACTTTGCCTGTTCTTCCTTAAGAAGGCTCATATCGGAGAGGTTCAGTCATCACTGTGGCCGGAGGAAGAGATCAAGGCCTGCGAGGAGAAGAACATACATTTGTTATAATGACATAGTAAAAGTCCTGCAAAAGCGGAGGAACTATCACTATGAAGATGAGCGAGTCACTTTTTGACAATATAATTGATACAGCACAGGATTGTATATTCTGGAAGGATAAGGACCGCCGTTTTGTCGGAGTGAATCAGGCGTTCTTGGATTTCTACGGCTTTGAGTCGGCGGATGTTCTCATTGGTAAAAATGACGAGGAGATGGGATGGCATTCCGATCCTGAACCGTATAAGCAGGATGAGTTGAGGGTCCTTGCAGGAGAAAGCACCTATAAGGTTTTAGGGAAATGCATGGTCAAAGATGAGGAACGTGATATCATCGCGACCAAACGCCCTATCTATCACGGTGGAGAGGTTGTAGGACTTGTCGGAAGCTTTGTCGACGTCACTGATGTTATCCGCAGAGAGCGTGAAAAAGCGTCAACTCAGACAGTATACACCATCGAAAAACTTCGCGGATATCCGTATTTTGATAAGCTTCTTGATGAAGTTCGACTTGACGAGGTGCTCGATCATCTGACAGGTATCATCTCGCGTGCCTACATTTTTGATTATGTGAAGTCTTTGATATCATCTCGTATTCCTTTTACATTCTGCATAGTGGATCTGGATAATTTCAAAAATATCAACGATACCTATGGCCATCATGCCGGTGATATCGTTCTTATGGATGTCTCAAGAGAGCTGGCATCATTTACGGAAGGATACGGGCTTGTCGGAAGGTTCGGAGGAGATGAGCTTCTCGTGGTTAATCTTCGTGACATCGAATACGATGACAAGGTTGTCTTTTTCAAGAGGTTGTATGAAGAAAAAAACATTCTTCGCAAAACCTTAATGTGTGAGGACCACGAAGTCTTTGTGACAGCCACATCCGGATGTGCGACATATCCTGATGATTCTAAAAACTATGATGAGATCTTTGCTCTTATAGACAAGACTTTATATCATGGGAAAAAGCGCGGAAGAAACTGCTATACCATCTATATGGAAGAGAAACATAAGGATATAGAGGTAAAGGATTTAGCGCGTAGCTCCGTGTATTCCGTTATGTATGCTCTTTCAAAGAAAGTTGAGTGGGAAGACGGCGCTCCAAAGAAGCTCAAAGCTGCGCTTCCCGTGTTGGAGGACGAGCTGCATATCACAGATGTATTTTTTGTCGACAATGATGCGCGAATGCGATCAACGGATGGGATGGAGGTTGCGAGCGATGTCGATGATATAGATAATCTGATCAAGGACGATCAGTTTACGGCGAGCACGCTTGACTTCATCAAAAATGAGAGTCCGAATCTGTATGACGCGCTGAATATACACGGAATCTGTTCAGTGATGATAGTCAGAGTGTCAATGTCAGGCACCAAGTTCGGATATCTGATCTGTGCGGACATGCAAAACAACAGGCTGTGGCAGGACAGTGAGAGAGGGATAATCTTTTATCTCGCAAAGATACTGGCTGCAAGCCTTTTACGAGATTCATATGAAGAATAAAAATGCCCCGCATCTGCGGGGCATTTTATCGTATATATCAGTGGTGACGGACGACCTCGAAGCGCTGAAGCTTGCAGCCTTTTTCATCGGTTGTAAGTCCGGCCTTTTGTTTGGCTATCGAAAGCTGTTCCTCGACTGTATCCACGCCGTCGAGGTTCGGAAGAAGCAGCCCTCTTCGCATACCCTTCGTCACGATGACGCCGTATTTTTTGACGTCAAGTTCTTTTGGTGATTTGATGCTCTCAGCCGCTCCCAGTACATCAACGCTTATCTCCAGATAGGGAAGTTCGTCGACTTCTATCGGATCAAACCGGGGGTCCTTTGTCGATGCACTGATGGCATTTTCTATGATCTCTTCGGCGACAGAATCCCGGACTGCTGATATCGTTCCGATGCAGCCTCTGAGTTTTCCGTCCTTGTGGATGGATACGAAAGCGCCTGCCTGCCCTTTTTCCAGTTGGTCGATGGAAAGAGGAGTGGCGGTTCCGTCATCCGTAGAGTATTTGTGCGGATCACAGGCATCGTCAGCAGTGCTTATGCTTCCGTTTCCGGGGATGACCTCGTCCTTTACTTCGTCCCAGCTGATGGTTTTTCCTTCCTTTATGTAGGACTCCAGTGAGAGCCTGGCGAGACGGACAAAAACATCTTCTGAGGATCTCAACGCCTGTCGTCTCTCTTCATCGCGTTCTGCCCATTTTTTTAAAAAATGCCTCGACTCATCTTTACCTGTAACATGATAAGTGCAGATTCCATAACCGACGCCGGTAACATCCTGGTGAACGAGCTTCTCGATATCTACGGCCTTTCCGTCGAGAGCGCCGGCCATCATCACAAATGATCTGTGACCGCACTCGGCAGCGTGCTGACACAGAGCTTCATCAAAATCCATAAGTTCATCAAAGTCACCTCTGCCCATCACATCCATTATGCGCTCATCGTACTCGGGACCTTTGGGGTGAAATCCGTAAGGCCCGTCGTCCTTTAGCTTGTGCGAGAGATCCCCGCTCGCTACATATACCACGCGCCTGTCGAGTTCGTCCGCGACAGTGCTCGCAAGCTGTCCCATGCGATAGTGAGTGGCTAAAGAAAACCCGGAAAGACCGATTCGCACGAGCTTAAAGTCGGTGTATTTTTTCGTGATAAAGTAAAGAGGGACCATCGTACCGTGGTCGAGTGACGGGTCGCGTTCCCCGAGGACTCCGGCATCTATCTCGGCGACGGCAGCGTGATTTGCCCACTGCATGGCAAACCTTTCATCGTAGTCAACATCAAAGCTTACCTGCGGTGCCCTGAAGTTCCCGAAGTCTCCGCTCGCATGAGCACCCGGAGAGATATGAAAGTAGTCGGCATACATCACGGAGTGAGGAGAGGAAATCACTATAGTCTCCGGCTGCAATCTGGCTATCTCGTCTGCGACTTTTTCATATGCATCTATAGTTTCTCTGACGGCTTCCTCGCCACCGCGCCCTACATCGGGTACGATAAGCGGTGGGTGAGGAACCATGAATCCGGCAATTATTCCCATAAAAACCTCCGTTTTAAAAAAATAGCAAATAAAATGAATAATCTTTAAATATTTTATCATAATCATTACATTTTGTACAGAATTTGTAAAGAATGATCTGATATTATTCTTTACACAGTTGTCCTAAAAAACTTGCGAACGGCGTGTCTTTGGAGTATAATTATACTGTTGGTTTTTATTTTTACAAGGAGGAAAAGGTTTGATCGTATGAGATAAGGAGGCGTTAAAGCATGACAGGCACGATTCCGGCATGGCTGGTGATAGATATCTATACATTTCTGATCGCAGGACTTATACTGTTTTTTGATTCGACCTGGCGCATGAACAAGGACAAGAAAAACACGATGTTTTTGTGGATGACTGTACTTGTTATGGTGCTGACTGTCTTTGATGCGTTTGGACGACTGGACGGGATCAGTGATATAGGCTTTGTTTCTATTTTGGCCAAGATCGGAAATTATGTGATATTTGCATTTGATCCGTTCTACTTTGCGCTCGCGCTTTACTATGAGACGAGCTGGATGCTTCCCGGACGCAACGATTTCAAGCTTTTTCAGATCGTAGTCTATGTGATCGCCGCATTAAACTTTGTGGCTGTAACCGTCTCAGTGGTATTTGGACTCGATCTTTTCTATTATTTCGATGACAACATGGTATATGTCAGAGGACCGCTCTTTATGATACGAGCCCTCGTGCTTATAGCTATGCTGTTTTTCGGAGTCATGTATGTTATAAGCCGAAGGGACGATATACCGCCCAAGCACCGTGCGGCGCTGATGTCGTTCCCTCTTATGGTTTCAGTGGGAAGTATCATCCAGAGCGTGACATATAACCTGCCTTTGGAGTATGCCAGTACGGTGATGGCGTCGCTTGTCCTGTTTGTCTATCTGCAAAGCCGTGATATGACGGAGGATTTTTTGACAGGATCGATGAACCGCAGAAGCTTGGATTCGGAGCTTGAAGAACGGATAGCAGCTGCTGCAAACGGTCAGACGTTTTCATCTATCATGATTGACGTGGATTTTTTCAAGGATATAAACGACACCTACGGGCATGCTACCGGAGATGATGCGCTCAGGGACGTTTTTACGATCCTAAACAGCTGCCTGCGAGATGAGGATAAGATCGCCAGATACGGTGGGGACGAGTTCTTTGTCATCACGCCGATAACCGAAAGAGAATATCTGGAAAAATGTGCAAGACGTATCCGGAATCGCCTATGGGATTTCAACGATCAAAGCGAGCGATCATATAAGCTTTCGCTGAGTCTTGGATATGACATATATGATCACGAGGCATATCCGACTGCAGCTAAGTTTATCAAGCATCTTGATGATCTTATGTATGCTGAGAAAGAGCTTCATCACAAAGAACTTGGGAAGGAGACCAGACATGGAGAACTTTAATTTCTATGCACCGACTTATTTTGAATTCGGAAAAGGAGCGGAGGCCGAGACAGGAAAGCTTATCAAGCGCTTCGGCGGAAGCAAAGTCCTTCTTCACTATGGAGGGGGATCGATCAAAAAAAATGGTGTTTATGGAAAGGTGATCGCTGCACTGACTTCAGCAGATATTCCGTTTACCGAGCTGGGCGGAGTGTGTCCGAACCCTCGAAGCGGACTTGTATATGAAGGAATCAAGCTCGCCAAAGAGGAAGGGATCGATTTCATCCTTGCTGTCGGCGGCGGATCTGTGATAGATTCTGCCAAGGCCATCGCTGCAGGTGTGCGTTATGACGGAGACTTTTTGGATTTTTATCAGGGACGTGCTCAGATTGAGGACGCACTTCCGATCGGAACGGTTCTTACCATCGCGGCAGCCGGAAGTGAGGGAAGTGCCAACTCTGTTATCACCGATGAGGAAAACAAGATAAAAAAAGGTGCCAGATCTGATCTTCTGAGACCTCGTTTTTCTGTCATGAATCCTGAGTTTACATGCTCGCTTCCGCCGTATCAGACGGCAGCAGGGGCTACAGATATTTTTATCCATGTATGTGAAAGATATTTTTCCAACACGAGGGAGGTCTGCATCACGGATCGTTTGTGTGAGTCGGTGATGAAGACTATCTTATATGAAACCCCTCGTGTGCTTAGAGATCCTGACAACTACGAAGCACGGGCAAACATCATGTGGGCGGGGATGGTCGCTCACAATAATATCTGTGGCGTAGGTCGTGAGCAGGATTGGGCGTCTCATCATATCGAGCATGAGCTTTCAGCGCTCTATGATGTCACTCACGGAGCAGGCCTCGCTGTCATCGCGCCTGCCTGGATGAAATATGTTCTTGAGAAGCATCCGGAAAAGTTCGTTCCGTTTGCGACCGAGGTATGGGGCGTGCCGCTCGATACCATCAATCCGATGGAGACTGCAATGAGAGGAATCGAACGCTTTGAGGCGTTTTTAAAGCAGATCGGGATGCCGTCGAGATTTTCCGAGATCGGAGCGAAGAAGGCGGACATACCGGTTATGGTCGATAAGATCTTTGCCAAGAAAGAGACGGAAGGGTTTTATGTCAAGCTTACGCCGGAAGATGTTACGAAGATATATGAGTCGGTTGCTGACCAATAAGTGATTAAAAACTTTTTTGGTGGAATATACACGAACTGTTTGAGTGCATATCTGATCGGGCACACTTGCGTTTTTTTCTCGACCGTCACGTTGCACGCATGCAAAATACGCATGCTGCGCAACGACGCTCGAGACACATCCCGATCAGTAATATGCTTCTCAAACAGTTCGTGTTTTGTTTACCACAATTTGAGCAGTTTATCTGATTAAGCTTTTGGTCACTGATTAGGAAAGAGCAGTTTAAGAAGCATATCAGCGGACAGGATGTGTATCATACGTCGTTGCGCAGCGCTGGTCTTTTCAGCGCGCACAACGTGACGTATGATAAAAAAGCGAAAGCGTGCCTGTCCGCATATGCACTTAAACTGCTCTTTCCGTCTGCGCCAAACCAATCCGACTCAAACTGTTCTTTCCGTCTGCGCCAAACCAATCCGACTCAACCTGCTTTTTCCGTCTGTGCCAAACCCTGACCACACTATATAGTGCCTGAATTTGTTAAAAAACAGAACATATAGCGGGCGAAAAAGTGGATTTTGACACTTTTTTGCGCCTTTGTCGACAAGCGTAGACTATAGATATTGCGTTATTTTCGGTAACTTTCGCAAAAAATCCACAATATCTTGTGGTAAGGTGTTGACATAATTTACTATCGGTGCTATAATGAATCTCAGTTAGCCTCAGTAGGGCATCGCCCCGAATGAGCGTAAAACCAAAAAGGTTATTCGGAGGCGATGGGATTTATTACAGGAGTAGAATCCCGAAGTTTAAGGAAAATGTAAACAGTAGTTGGATGACTTCAAAAAAGAGAAGCGTCCGGTAGGGAGCCACACGAGTGGTGTCGAAAGGAGTTGCAGCACAGTGAAGGTTATCAAGAGAGATGGTCGTACGGTTGACTACGACCGTAACAAAATCCTGATCGCTATACGCAAGGCCAATGCGGAAGTGGATCAGTTTGAGAAGGTGAGTGATGACGCGATTGACGGGATTATCGCAGGCATCGAGGGAATGAAAAGGGATCATATGCAGGTGGAGGACATCCAGGATGTCATCGAGCAGAAGCTCATGGCGGCAGGAAAGTTCGAGCTTGCGAAGAAGTATATCATTTACAGGTATACGAGAGAACTTGTAAGAAAGGCTAACACTACTGATGATTCCATTATGAGCCTTATTCAGAACTCGAATAAGGACGTTATGGAAGAGAACTCAAACAAGAATGCATACGTAGCAAGTACACAGCGAGATCTGATCGCAGGCGAGGTATCAAAGGACCTTACAAAGAGAGTCCTTCTTCCGGAGAAGATCGTAAAGGCACATGAGGAGGGAGCTATCCATTTCCATGATATGGATTATTTCATCCAGCCTATTTTTAACTGCTGTCTGATTAATATCGGAGATATCCTTGACAACGGAACAGTTATGAACGGAAAGCTCATCGAGAGTCCGAAGAGCTTCCAGGTAGCCTGCACGGTCACCACTCAGGTGATCGCAGCCGTAGCGAGCTCACAGTATGGCGGACAGTCCGTAGATACCGTACATCTCGGAAAGTATCTCAGAAAGTCTGCTAAGAAGTTCAGAGAGCGCTACATGAAAAAATTCGGTGATTCTGTGGATGCTGAAATCGTTGAGCAGCTCGTACAGGAGCGTGTACGTGACGAGCTTCGCTCAGGAGTTCAGACCATACAGTATCAGATAAATACTCTTATGACGACCAACGGACAGTCACCATTCGTGACATTGTTCATGTATCTGAGAGAAGATGATCCGTATATCGAAGAGAATGCTATGATCATCGAGGAGATACTCCGTCAGCGTCTCGAGGGTATCAAAAACAAAAAAGGCGTATATGTTACACCGGCGTTCCCGAAGCTGGTGTATGTGCTCGATGAGCACAACAATTTATCGGGTGGGAAGTATGATTATATAACGAAGCTCGCAGTTCAGTGTTCGGCGAAGAGAATGTATCCGGACTACATCTCTGCAAAGAAGATGCGCGAGATCGAGGACGGAAACGTCTTTTCGCCCATGGGCTGCCGAAGCTTCCTCTCACCGTGGTACGATGAGGATGGAAATGTCAAGTTCGAAGGACGTTTCAACCAGGGAGTTGTTTCTCTTAACCTTCCTCAGATCGGTATCCTCGCAGAGGGTAACATGGAAGAGTTCTGGCGTATCCTCGAGCAGAGATTGTCGCTTTGCTTCGAGGCACTGATGTGCCGCCACAGAGCACTGGAGAAGGTTACATCTGATGTCAGCCCTATCCACTGGCAGTACGGAGCTATCGCAAGACTTGAGCCGGGTGAGAGCATCGATCCGCTCCTTCATGGCGGATACTCCACCATCTCTCTTGGTTATATAGGACTCTATGAGGTGACCAAGCTGATGACCGGACAGAGCCAGACAGAGCCTGAGGGTGAGGCATTTGCCAAGAAGCTTATGAACAGACTTCGTGCAGCGACCGATACCTGGAAGGCTGAGACAAACATCGGCTTCGCACTCTATGGTACACCGGCTGAGAGCCTGTGCTATCGATTTGCCGAGATCGATAAAAAGCGTTTCGGAGAGATCGAGGATATCACAGACAAGGGCTACTACACAAACTCATATCATATCGATGTGCGTGAGAAGATCGACGCATTTGATAAGTTTGCTTTTGAGGCTCAGTTCCAGGAGATCTCACGCGGAGGCTGCATCTCATATGTAGAGATCCCGAATATGTTAAACAACATTCCTGCACTTGAGGAGCTTGTTAAGTATATCTATGACAATATCATGTATGCGGAGTTCAACACCAAATCGGATTTCTGTCATGTATGTGAGTTCGACGGTGAGATCATCATAAACGAGAACAATGAGTGGGAGTGCCCGAACTGCGGAAACACTGATCACGACAAGATGAACGTGACCAGACGTACATGCGGATATCTGGGAGAGAACTTCTGGAATGTAGGAAAAACAAAAGAGATAGGCTGCAGAGTGTTGCATATCTGATGGGAAGTGATCTGAGTGAACTATGCGGATATAAAGCAATATGACGTAGCAAACGGTGTCGGAGTCAGAGTGTCGCTCTTCGTGAGCGGATGCACTCATGCATGTGAAGGCTGCTTCAATAAAGAAGCATGGGATTTCAACTACGGAAAGCCATTCACCGAAAAGGAGATTGAAGACATCATCGAATATATGAAGCCATCGTATGTTGCGGGGCTTTCGCTTCTCGGCGGTGAGCCGATGGAGCCGCAGAATCAGGAGGCGGTCCTTAAGCTTTTAAGACGCGTGCACGAGACTTATCCTGAGAAGAATGTATGGATGTATTCGGGATACCTTTTTGACGAAGACATCATGGGCAGGATGTGCAAGGAGAGCGAGATAAGCAAAGAGATCATGTCTTACATTGATATCCTTGTCGACGGAGAGTTCATCCTTGCTAGGAAAAATCTCAAGGTCAACTTCCGAGGATCCGATAATCAGCGGATCATCGATGTTAAAAAATCTATCGAAACAGGTGAGGTTGTCCATTGGGAAGGCGAAAAAACCTGATTCAGTCTTTATAAGAGATACTATATTTTTGGGGGGACATTGATTTGATCAGTGTTCCCTTAAAAATACTTGCGAGCATGCCAAAGTTGTGTTAAAATGATAAAACACGACAGAAAACCTGCTCGTTATTTTTATGGGCGGGAATAAAGAGGATAAGAAGAGGGTGAGGGTGTGACGCTGTCTTCAGAACGGAGGTATATATGGAAACCGTAAAAGTGTGGTATAAAAAGCTGAATGAAAGAGCGACTGCGCCTAAGTATTCAACGGAGTTTTCTGCGGGTGCCGACATATCGGCATGTATGGATGAGGCTGTTGTTATCGAGCCGGGAGATACGCAGTTTATACCGACGGGCCTTGCTATGGAGATACCTGAGGGGTGTGTCGGACTGATCTACGCCAGAAGCGGGCTCGCTTGTAAAAAAGGACTCGCACCGGCAAACAAGGTTGGAGTTATCGACAGCGATTACCGCGGCGAGCTGATCGTCGCGCTGCACAACGACGGCGAGACGCCGCGGACCGTGACGCACGGCGAACGCATCGCGCAGCTGGTGCTTCTGCCCTTCCTGCCGATGGAATTCGACGAGGTCGGGGAGCTTCCCGCCACCGACCGCGGCGCGGGCGGCTTCGGCAGCACGGGGAAATAGCGTACAACGCAGAAAAAGCGGCTCAGCCGCTTTTTCCGG
>ONKC01000047.1 GCA_900318295.1 uncultured Eubacteriales bacterium | reverse complement strand
ATGTTTTCTTATCTGACCGAATGTGAGCTTTTGATCATAGATGATCTGGGAACCGAGCTCACCAACAGCTTTACGACTGTTCAGCTCTATCATGTCATCGAGAGAAGATTGATGAATCGTCTGCATACGATCATCACGACCAATCTTTCCATCCAGGATATGAACGAGCTTTACACCGAGAGGATTTTCTCTCGCATAATGAAAAACTATCAAATGCTGAGACTGATCGGCAAAGACATACGTCTTATCAAGTAAGAAGGAGAAAAAAATGCCAACACAAAAAGAACTTAACAGAGTAATCCCTTACGGAGATCTGGCTATCATCCCTTTGGAGAGCAGCCGTATGATCGGAGAAAAGGTAGATAAGTATATCTCCGATTGGCGCCGCGAGGCAACGCTCGACCCCACTCAGGAAATCCATTTTTGGAATTATAAAAAGGATTCCTACATCATCGACGCCAAATGTCCGAGATTCGGATCCGGCGAGGCAAAGGGAATAATAAACGAATCTGTCAGAGGAAAGGATGTCTTTCTTTTAGTCGATGTATGTAACCACAGCCTTTCTTATAAGGTATGCGGTCAGATCAATCATATGTCCCCGGATGATCACTACCAGGATCTGAAGCGTATGATCTCCGCGATCGGAGGCAAGGCAAGAAGGCTTTCGGTTATCATGCCATTTTTATACGAGGGCAGACAGCACAGAAGATCCACAAGGGAATCCCTTGACTGCGCACTCGCGTTGCAGGAGCTCGTAAGTATGGGCGTCGAGAATATCATAACCTTTGACGCGCACGACCCGAGAGTACAGAACTCCATACCTTTAAACAGTTTCGAAACAGTGCAGCCTACATATCAGTTTATCAAGGCTCTTTTGGCAAATATTCCTGATATAAAAATGGATGCAGATCACATGATGATCATCTCCCCGGATGAGGGTGCCATGAATCGTGCGATCTACTTTGGAAATGTCATCGGAGTTGATGTGGGAACCTTCTATAAAAGAAGAGACTACACAAAGATCGTCGAGGGCCGCAACCCGATAGTCGCTCATGAGTTTTTGGGCTCTTCGGTCGAGGGTAAGGATGTCGTGGTTATCGATGATATGATCTCATCCGGTGAGAGTATGATCGATGTTGCTACAGAGCTTAAGCGCCGCAAGGCAAACAGGATTTTTGTAGCATCCACATTCGGTCTTTTCACAAACGGAATGAAAGTATTTGACGAGGCCTATGAAAAGGGACTTATCTATCGCGTGATGACCACCAACCTTGTTTATCAGGATCCTGAGGTGCTTAAACGCGAGTACTATATCGATGTGGATATGAGTAAGTACATCGCTTTGCTGATCGATACACTGAATCATGATTCGTCTATTTCAGAGTATCTCGATCCTACAGATCGTATCGAGAGGGTGCTTGAAAAATACGGCCAAAAGTGATACCTCTTTTGATATAACCTTCACAACAGAAAGGCGCTCCGTATGGAGCGCCTTTCTATATTATTAATTCTTTTACTTATCAGCCGTCATTCGGATCACCGTCAACATTTCCTCCGTCATCCGGATCGACATCTACAGGCGGCTCTTCGCCACCCTCACCCGTATCCTCAGGCTCCTCTTCAGGTTCCTCTTCTTCCTCAGGTTCCTCATCCTCAGGATCCTCATCGACACTCTTTGGTTTCTTTGACGGTTTCGCTACCGGTCCTTCCGGATGCTCATTTCTCTGCTTAATAACAGCCTTGGAAATCTCAAACTGCTTCGGAGCCAATCCCTCATGGATCGAGTTCATATACTGCTCCCAGGTTCTGAGAGGATAGGTGTTTCCGAGAAGATCATATACTGTCTTCGGAGAATCATATCCGATCCAGATCGCAGTCGTATAGTACGGTGTGAGTCCGCAGAACCAACCGTCCTTTTTATCGTTTGTGGTACCGGTTTTTCCGGCACATGGCATACCGTTTTTAAGTGAATGACCCGATGCGGTACCTCTGGCAAATACTCCCTGCATGACATCGAGCATCGTGTCGGCTGCCTCATGCTTGTAGACGTATTTTTCTTCTATGTCCTCTCCTACGATCTCGTTTCCGTCCGAGTCTTTGATGGAAACGATACAGGTAGGATCCCTGTACTTACCGCCGTTTCCTATAGTAGCATAAGCAGATGCCTGTTCAAGTGTCGAAACACCGTAGGTCAAACCACCGAGCGAAGCTGCCGGATAGTAATCACTGTCAACGATATGTGAGTAGTTCATATCGAGCAGATACTGAAGTCCGACCTGAGGAGTCAGCTCTTGAAACAGCTGCCAGGCAACGGTATTCAGCGAGTGCTCCACTGCATACTGGATCGTAACCTTTCCGTGGTAACCGCCACCGGAGTTCTGGGGTCCGCCCTCAAACTTGTGGTCATCAACCATCGTGTTTCTGGTCTTTCCGCGCTCAAAGGACGGGGTGTAGACTATGACAGGCTTGATGGACGATCCCGGCTGACGAAACGCCTGGAACGCTCTGTTTAGAGTATAGCCTTCATTCGTCTGCGATCTTCCTCCGACGATCGCGACCACTCTTCCGGTCTTATTGTCGATACAGGTACCCGACCCCTGCATCTTGTAAATACCCTTCTTGGTTTTCTCCTTGAAAGGTTTCAGGTTTTCGTTTATCGCTTTTTGAAGTGCCTTCTGCTTTGACAGATCGATAGATGTGTATATGCGAAGGCCTTTATTTTTCAGCTTCTTCTCGGCCATATTGTACTCCTGCTGATACAGGTCGTTGTACTGAGCCTTGTCATCCTTATCCATGAAGCTGTTTCTGAACTCAAAACCGTTCGCCTGCATAAGCTTTCTGATCGCGCAGTAGGTAACGAAGGTCTCGATGTAGTCTCTCTTTTTTACTTCCTTTACATTCAGAACTATCTTCTGCGAATACGCCTCATCGTACTCGATACGGTTTATGACTCCGTCTGCAAGCATCTGGTCGAGAATACGGTTTTTACGTGTTATGGTATTTTTATATCTTTTCAACGGATCATATCGCGATGGGCTGTTCGGGATCGCGCATAAAAATGTCAACTCACCCAACGTCAGCTCCGTACAGCTTTTACTGAAGTATCCCTTCGCTGCCGCTTCGATACCGTAGTAACCGTTCATAAAATAAATCGAATTTAAGTAGAACTCAAGTATCTGATCTTTGGTATATTTTTTCTCCATCTCCATCGCGATGAAGATCTCCTTCACCTTTCGCTCGAGAGTTTTTTCCGTACTTAAAAATGTTCCCCTGGCGAGCTGCTGAGTGATGGTCGAAGCACCCTGTGTGGCCACTCCGTTGTTTTTCAGATACTGAAATCCGGCACGGAAGATACCTCCGATATCAATACCGTTATGCGAATAAAACTTTTTATCCTCGGTAACTATAAATGCATCCTTTACGTATTTGGGGATTTTGTCTATCGACATATAATAAGAGTCCTTGTCACCCTTAAGGATCGCAAGCTGTTTTCCCTTGTTATCATAGGCTATGGAGGTTTCGCTCGCGCGGAAGGTCTCAGGAGTCGACGCGTCTACCAACACCTTCGCCTCATCCTGCATCGCAAAGACCATATCGCCGTATTTAAAGTACAAAAACAGTCCCACTCCGAGTATCGAAAGAAGGATTATAAGAATGAAGATTTTTACAACAAGCCAGAACTTGCGATGCTTTTTGATCTTTTTAGGCTTTCTTTTACGTCGCTTCTTCGAAGAAGGAGGCCTTTTGATCGGAGCATCCTCCAACGAAAGCTCTGTTGCCTGTGCCGAGGGGAGCTGTTTATCTCTTCCCCCCTTGTTAACTGTTGCCATGTTACTACTTCCTCCAAAACTCCAGTCGTTTAAAACTATGTCAGCTTGTAGCCAAGCCGTCCGGAACCTGATGTCCCTCGCCTTCCACTACTATACGGTTTCGGCCACCGGTCTTGCCCTCGTACAAAAGTGCATCCGCACGATTCATCACATCCTCGAACTCCTCACCCGGCTGACGGATCGTGACACCAAGCGTCATCGTTACGGAGAACGTCTTGTCTCCGGACTCGAATACCTTTGCGCGGATACGGCCGGTAACAGCCTTCAGATGCTCCACGAGATCATCCTTTGTACCGTCAAAGCCGATAAGGAATTCCTCGCCACCCCAGCGAGCAACGAATCCGGATTTTTCGAGCTCATCCTTCAACTGGGCAGATACGAACCTGAGGACCTCGTCTCCCATATCATGACCGTAGGTATCATTAACTTTTTTGAAAAAGTCTATATCTCCCATCGCAATGATGTAGTTGTTTTCTTCCCATGTATTTTCGACACGGACCATAGTAGCACGACGGTTCAAAAGCTTGGTAAGAGGATCGCGTGAGATCATATCATCGAGAGCAATCTCAACATGAACCGCATACTCACCCATCTCGGCAAGCTCGTCCTTTCTTTCGAGGACCTCCTCACTCATCTTCTGAGTAAAGTCTCCGCCTGCCAAAAATCCCAAAAACCTCTTTATGTGCTGAATCGCGATCACCATTTTTGATGATGATAAATAAAGGATGAATGCCGCCAAAAGTATCACAAAAATACTGATAAGAATATTTCCGACGATCATATAGTTCGTCGAGATCATCACACTGTCTTTAGGCTTTCCGGCGAAACTCATACCTACTACTTCACCGTCATCATTTGCGATCGGAACGTAGTATCCGTAATAAGGCACTCCGTCTACATTTATATCAGTGGAAAAATATTCTTCATTCTGTCCGAATACATAGTCAACCACACCCTCGGGAGCTTCCGTATCTGTCAGACGATCACCGTTTTTATCAACGATCGTTGTCATCCTTCTTTTGCTTCCGTAGTAAATGGTTACATCGGTCCCGGTATCGGTTTTTATATCATCTATTATTCTATAATCCGATGTCAGGGTTGTCTCGCCTTTTTTCAGCGTGTCACCATCCATGTTGAACTCGCCGCCATCCAAAGCATTGTAGGTTGAGAGCAGGTTATGAGCTATACCGGAAAGTGACCTCTCCACCTCATAGTCCATTCCCTCTCGGACGGAATACTGGCTATATACGGTCAGTCCGATTCCGAGCAACAGAATAGGGATCACGCCGATACGTATCATCGTGACCACAATGCTATGTCTTTTTTTAACGTTTGATTCGTTCATACGATCCCTCATTACGTGCACTTGTGCGAGTTACAACCACAGTTTCTTTTACTCTGTCAGTCTTCCTTCGGAAGAGCAACACGTCTCTTGACGACAACGTCTTCCTCGAGACATGCAAACACATCATCAACCAGCTCTTTTTTAGGCTTCGGCGTGATAAATGAAACGATCGGAACCACGATAAGTCCAGCTACCATAGCGATCGCTCCGGCATTTATCGGAGAACCGATATACGGATAGATCATGTTCGATACCGTGATACCGATACCGACAACAAAGCTCGCCCATACAGCAGCTTTGGTAACACGCTTCATATATAAGCCGTAGAGGAACGGTGCTAAAAATGCTCCCGCAAGCGCCCCCCATGAAATACCCATAAGCTGTGCGATGAATCCCGGCGGATCCAAAGCGATAACGACCGAGATTATGATGAAAAATGCCAAGAATATGCGCATGCAAAGCACGCTCTTTTTCTCGCTCATATTTTTAGCAAACAACGGCTTGATAAAGTCAAGTGTCAGTGTTGAACTCGATGTAAGTACGAGAGATGAAAGCGTCGACATCGATGCTGACAGTACAAGTACTATCACTACTCCGATCAGGATATCCGGAAGTGATGAAAGCATGGTCGGAATGATCATGTCATACTTGACCGCACCGTCTGCAGCCGCCTCGATACCTGATATCTGTGAAAAGCCGCCGAGGAAATAGCATCCGCCTGCAACTATGATAGCAAATACAGTTGAGATGATGGTTCCTGTCTGAACCGCTTTTTCATCCTTGATAGCGTAGAACTTCTGGACCATCTGCGGAAGTCCCCATGTTCCGAGACTCGTCAGTATAACCACTCCGAAAAGTCCCAGAGGGTCAGGTCCGAGGAAGGACGCATATGCACCCGGCATCACATCCGAAGGAACTGCTGCAAGCTCTTTGATGGCTGCTATAAATCCACCGTGTCCGGAAAGGACCGCCATGATGACAAGTACGATACCGACCAGCATGATGATACCCTGAACAAAGTCGTTCAGTGCGGTAGCCATATATCCACCTACGATAACATATATACCGGTGAGGACAGCCATACCGATAACACATACCTCATACGGTATATCAAACGCCATATTAAACAGATTTGATAATCCGTTATATAAAGATGCAGTGTACGGGATCAAAAATACAAACGCGATGATCGAAGCCGCTACTCTGAGTGCCTTTGAATCAAAACGCTTTCCGAAGAAATCCGGCATTGTCATCGAATCAAGATGCTTTGTCATGATCCTGGTTCTGCGTCCCAGTACCACCCACGCAATAAGTGAACCGATAACCGCGTTTCCGATTCCGATCCATGTGGATGCTATACCAAACTTATATCCAAACTGTCCGGCATATCCGACAAATACTACTGCCGAAAAATAAGACGTACCGTATGCAAAAGCCGTAAGCCACGGACCTACGGAACGGCCTCCAAGTACAAATCCTCCTACATCAGTTGCATGCTTTCTCGTGTAAAAGCCGATGCCGAGCATCACTGCGAAAAATACCACGAGTAATCCGATTTTGATAATCACTGCTTCTTCCCCTTTTCAATTTGATTTATTGTGATAAACACAAATATGCGCCTATTTTTCTCCATAGGCGCATATATTATATCATATTATAATATGGTTTGTAAAGATAAATCGTAGAATTATGATACTTTTTATAGTGTATCATGTGTAACTTTTTACAATATAGTGTGATATACATCACTTTCAGCCTCTCATATGTACATCAAGCTGCTCGAACGGTATATCGATCCTTTCCTCTTCGAGCGTCTGTTTGATGACAAGAAGAGCCCTGCGTCTGCATCCGAGCTTTATCTCAGGCTTCTCACATACTACCTTCAAAAGATAGTCAACAGATGAGGCATCAAAGCTGTTTGATCCGAGCGAAGTACACTCAGTGATTCCCTCACATTCTTTTACCTTTTCGGCGATCCTTTCCATAAGCTCATTGGCTTTGCCTACGCTTAATTCATATGGAAGCGGTTGATGGATATAAACCTCTGCGGAGCTTTTTGCTATATCCGATATATTCCTGTTGCAAAGAGTGATGATATCGCCGGTACGGATGCTTCTGATCTTGGTGGTACGAAGGTTAAAGGACTCGACCAGTCCCTCTTCCTCACCGTACTTAACCAGATCCCCGATCTGGTAAAAATCATCCATTAGGATATGTACACCCATGATTATATCTTTGAAAAAATCCTGCAATGCAAGTCCGACAACCGCTGATGCGACGCCGACTCCGGCGATAAGAGATGTAACATTTATACCGTTTATCTGAAGTATGGTGAGCACCAGCAGGACAAATACCGATACCTTTATCGCATCATAGATGACTGAGCGAAGAGAGCTCGCCGCTCTCGTTTTTTCATCGACACTCTTTTTCTTTTGATATGACCGGCTGATGGCTCTGATTATGATCCAAAAGATCACAGTGATCAATACAACAAGAACGCTGATCACCGCCTGACGCACCGCCGCTATTTTCCACAGTTCACTTATAGTTTCCAACTGTAGTCCTCCGCGTTATTTTTTTGCTTTAACAGTCTTTGTGGCACCCCATTTTCCATAGATTCTTTTGCCACCGAGCACTGTGTATGCTCTTACTTTAACCTTATATTTTTTTGCTTTTTTTACCTTGACCAAAAGGCTGTCACCATAAGTGTTTTTGATCACTTTCTTTCCGTTTACACTGACCTGATATCCATGTGCTGCAGGTGACTCTTTCCATGTTACTAAAACCTCACCTTTATCCTTCTTATAGGTCCTCACCTTTATGACTTTTATCTTTCCGGGTATGAGTTTTTTATACGATGCATGTCCTATATCAGCCTGATCATCATAATCCGAATAAACCGAGTTACTCATTCCGAAGCTGATAGTCGATGCATCTATCTTGTCTCCAACTTTCATTGTTTCAAAATCATAAGTTATGTTTTTATCAATGATCTTTGATGTTGCAAACACAACTCTGTGAGGAATATTATCTCTTATTCTGAACTTATCATTAACTATGCTCTTCGTGGGATCCACAGAGATTCCGATATCGTAGAGTGACGCAGCCATATAGTATCTCGATTCATCGCTAAGATCCGATCCTCCAAAGATATACCTATCCAAATCCGTGATCTCAGCAAACTTTGTCCCATCATATGTCGTACGTGAGAATCCCCATCTCAATCCATCTGCAAAATAACTATAAGCATTGAACTCTTCTGCGGCGATATATTTTTTCCCTTCTTTAACATATGTAAAGAAAGCAGAATCTCCTTCAAAACAACGCATGCCGCTCTTAAAATAATCGTAAACCTTTTCCTCCGGATCCATATCCGTAACCAACTTCGTCCTATCCTTCTCGACAACCTGAGAGCCTTCAACCTCATACATAACAAGCTCAGCAAAATGATCTTTATCCTGATCGATGATCAAAAGTTCACTGTCACCATCAAGATCAAAATCATCGATACGGTATCCGATATGACCCGTCGGAACATCATCAAGAGTACAATCGAGCGGATAGTTTTCATTTGCCATACGCTCAAGCGTACCAGTATAGATCTTTGTTGGTTCTGCACCTAAAAATGTATGCTTTGCCACTTCTGCTTTTAACACTTCAAGATTTGCATCCGTTTCCGTGGATGTGGTCTCTGCTGCTACCGACTTTGGTTCTGATCGCACTCCGGCAAATGCGGATAATGCGAGCACTGCCGCCAATGCAAAAGAAATGGATTTTTTCATCACGATCTTTCCTCCCATTCTTTATGATTTACAACAACGCAAAGTATACTCTATATTTATGTCATTTATTTGGAATCAGCGATCGCTTCGAGATCGTCATGATAGTATTTACTCTCGAGCTTCTCATTCGCGACAGTGCGGTCGATTATGTCCTTAACGAGCGTATCTATCTCGGTTCCCTCCGAGTAGTCGGCTGGCGCGAAATAACGGATACGGTTCTCGCGCATCATTCGGTACACTTTTGTTTTATCCTGCTTCTCTGAGTCGTAAACACCAATCGAGTATCCACCATAACCATTTACGAGTTTCATACATGGAATATCCGTATCACTATCACCGATATAAACCATATTTCTAAACGGCACTCTGATCTTATCCGGAGTGAAATAATCATTCACACCCGGGTCATTTACATCGAGAACTCCCTTTGAAATGCGGAAAAGAAACTGAGTTTTATTTGTATAGTTGACCATCTGTGCCGGCCATACCGCCTCGCCTCTGTCATTAAATAAAAATGAGCAGGCGTAGATTTTTTCAAAGGCTCCGGCCTTCGCCACACTCGTTCCCTCAATCATCTCCTGCAGACCTGACGAAATGATGTAGTGCTCGACGATCACGCCCTTTTCTTTTCCATACTGACGAATACGTTCGAACCATCCCTCTACACCGGGAAAGAGTTTTACCTTCTCTCCATATTTCATCAGTGTATCCTTATTGAAAAGGACCTTACCTCTGGCGCCATCAACCATCATATACATATAAGCCAGGTTCGAATCCATCTTGTTTTCCTGCGCGAGGATGTCTGCCCTCTGCCAGAATTGATTCACATCATAATCAATCGACTGGATGTATCCCTGAGCCTGCATATCATCAGGCGATAGTGTCTTATCAAAATCGTAGCAGATCGCCACGACCGGCTTATCACCTTTTACTCTTCTGTCATATTCGTGCATATACTCTCCCCATGTTACAATGTCAGTGTCAGCCATATATTCTCGTCTTCGTAACGCATCTCAATGCATCCTCAGCTTTTATCCCGGACCCCCAACTGCTTATTTTTCCCCTTCTGAAGAAGGAAGATACTACAAGCGATCAGCACTCCCACGATAGGCATAAAGCGATTCAGACGTCCCTTCAGGATACCCGGGAAGCCCAAAAGGAATACGATATACAGAGCGACCTCCAGCACGATCAGTGCGATGGCTATCCACTCTGCTTTCTTTTTATCCGTATTCTCCGCCTCCATAACACAACAGCAGGCAAGTAAAACCAAGATAAATCGTGCACATATGCCCGCCCATGTCTTCACTCCCACTATCACGAGAAGCGAGCACCGCAGGGTCTCAAGAATAGCATATGCATATAGAACGATCCGGAGATTCTTTCGATCCCTGTTCTTAAATCTAAATGCGCCGAAATCAAAAATCATCAGACAGCACACTGCCTGACCGATGTAGATGACTATCCTCGTCAAATCTCCGATACGGAAAAGCCCTATCATCGTGATGACAAAGGCTCCCCCAATGGCAAGCATCGCCAGCATGATGATCAAACCAAACCCTTTGGTGATTCCATATTTTTCATTCACTTCCTCGTTAGTCATATTGATCCTCCTCAAAAAGAAATCCGTTCGATTTGTGAACGGATTTCTTTCCTTTAAACATTATTACTTCTTATTGCCCTCAGCGAGCTCTATTCGCACCAGTGACTTGCGGAGCGCCAGCTCAGCCCTAGCCATGTTGACATTCTCATCAGAGCTCTTTAAGCGACGTTCGGCGCGATCTCTTGCCTCCTTCGCACGATCGACATCGATCTCGTCGGGCCACTCACAGGATTGGGCAAGTATGGTTACCTTTTCCTGAGTGATCTCCATAAAGCCCTCTAATACGGCGGCTTCCTTCGTGACATTGTCAGGTTCTGATATTGTGAGGACACCCGGTGCCACGATAGTTGTCAGGGGGATATGTCCGGCAAGAATACCGATATCTCCCTCCGTCGTAGTGAGCTCTACCATCTCGACGTCTCCCGTATAGAAGACGCGCTCAGGTGAGATCACCTCTAATTGAAATTGCTTTAATTCAGCCATATTTTTTACACCTCATCCGGCCACTTCGTGGCCACCTTCTCCTCAAGGAGAAGGCTTTTTATGCACTCCTACTCCCTTTAAAGCGAGCCACAACATCATCGATACTTCCGGCATTCAGGAAGAAACTCTCCGGGATCTCATCATGATCACCGTTAAGGATCTCACGGAAGCCCTGGATAGTATCGGATATCTGTACGTACTTACCGGGCAGGTTCGTGAACTGCTCAGCTACGTGGAACGGCTGAGAAAGGAATCTCTGAACCTTCCTTGCGCGGTTTACGAGTATCTTCTCATCCTCTGAAAGCTCGTCCATACCGAGGATGGCGATGATATCCTGAAGCTCTTTATATCTCTGAAGGATCTCCTGCACGCCGCGGGCAATCTGATAGTGATCGTTTCCTACGACACGAGGATCAAGCATGCGTGATGTAGATGCTAGCGGATCCACAGCCGGGTAGATACCAAGCTCTGCGATGCTTCGCTCAAGGACCGTGGTCGCATCCAGATGGGCAAACGTCGTCGCCGGAGCCGGGTCGGTAAGGTCGTCGGCAGGCACATATACGGCCTGAACCGATGTGATCGATCCGTTTTTAGTAGATGTGATACGCTCCTGCAAAGCACCCATCTCCGTCTGGAGTGTAGGCTGGTATCCAACGGCTGACGGCATACGTCCGAGAAGCGCCGACACCTCCGATCCTGCCTGTGTGAAACGGAAAATGTTATCGATGAAAAGAAGCACGTCTTTTCCGGCTTTATCACGGAAATGCTCTGCCATCGTAAGTCCGGCAAGTCCCACTCTCATACGGGCTCCCGGTGGCTCATTCATCTGACCGAACACCATCGTAGTTTTATCGATAACTCCTGACTCGATCATCTCGTAGTAGAGGTCGTTACCCTCACGAGTACGCTCTCCAACTCCGGTGAACACTGAATATCCACCGTGCTCTGTAGCTATGTTTGTGATCAGCTCCTGGATAAGCACCGTCTTTCCTACTCCGGCACCTCCGAAAAGTCCGATCTTTCCACCCTTCTGATACGGGCAAAGAAGATCGATGACCTTGATGCCTGTCTCAAGGATCTCAGCCTCTGTTGACTGATCCTCAAATGTCGGAGCCTCACGGTGGATAGGATTGTACTCCTTTACCTCCGGAGCCGGCTTCTCGTCGATCGGTTCACCGAGGACGTTGAAAATACGTCCGAGGGTTTCCTCTCCGACCGGCACTGATATCGGTCCGCCAGTGGCCTCTGCCTCCATACCGCGCACAAGTCCGTCAGTCGGACCCATCGCGATACAGCGTACCGTATCATCACCCAGATGCTGTGCTACCTCTACTACGAGAGTATCGCCATCCTGCTTTTTGATCTTGATAGCCTCGTAAATATCGGGAAGCTCTCCATTTTTGAACTTGATGTCCAAAACGGCAGAAATGATCTGCGTGATGGTACCGATATTTTTCTTGTTTTCTTCCATTAGTTTCCTCCTATTCGATGGCCGCAGCACCGGCTACGATCTCCGTAAGTTCCTGTGTGATCGCTGCCTGACGGGCGCGGTTATACTGAAGTCCGAGTGTGTCTATCATTTCTTCCGCGTTTGATGTAGCATTGTCCATAGCCTGCATACGTGCACCGTTCTCACTTGCGGTCGCCTCTACCAGCGCTCCGAAGATAAGTGAGTTCATATACATCGGTATGATATAGGACAGAGTTTCCTCTTCCTCAGGCTCATAGTTCATAAGTGCTACAGCACCCTTCGGCTCGTCAGCAGACTTCTTATCATCCTCCTTTGAGGAAAGATCTCCCATGTCTGCTTCGTTTTCCAGATCCTCCTCTGTAAAAGGAAGTATCTTCATAAGCCTCGGTGTCTGTGTCATGGTATTTTTAAATACGGTATACGCGAGATAGACCTCATCGATCCTGCCGCTCTCGAGATCTCCTGTCACGGTCTTCCCGATGGACACGGCATCTCCGAAAAGAGGTTTGTTCATCACTTCGTTGAAGTCATCGCTCATCTCGTAGCCGAGACGTCTGAGTGACTCCTGTCCTTTTCTTCCGACCGGATAGATGACAACATTTTCCTTATCAAAGCCTGCACTGTTTACCAGCTTTACGATGTTTGAGTTGTATCCTCCTGCCAGACCTCTGTTTGACGTGATGACAATAATACCCGTCTTTTTCGGTCCTTCTTTTTCACTTCCGGCGAGGTAAGGGTTTGAAATATTGCCTGATTTGGCAAGCATGCCGGAGACCGTCTCGTACATTTTTTCAAAGTACGGCTTGCTCTCTTCAGCACGCCCCTTGGCCTTTTGAAGCTTTACGGTCGAGACCAGCTCTCTTCAGCACGCCCCTTGGCCTTTTGAAGCTTTACGGTCGAGACCAGCTTCATCGCCTTGGTGATCTGCGACGTCGAAGTGATGGACTCACGGCGTCGCTTTATGTCTCTCATTGAAGCCATATGCTTCCTCCTTAAACACCTCATCCGGCACCTGTCGGTGCCACCTTCCCCTCAAGGGGAAGGCTATATCCAGCCTATTTCAAAAAGTCCTTTTTGAACTCTTCTATAGCAGCGATAAGCTTCTTCTCAGTATCCTCGTTTTTGAACTCTTCTATAGCAGCGATAAGCTTCTTCTCAGTATCCTCGCTGATAACCTTCTCATCGCGGATCGCAGCAGGGATGTCAGGGTGCTTACTGTCAAGGTGATCAAAAAGTCCCTTCTCAAACTCGAGCACATCCTCTACCGGGATATCGATCAGGTACTGCTTTGTAGCAGCGTAGATGATGATAACCTGATACCAAACCGGGAGCGGATTGTACTGATCCTGCTTCAGGATCTCACGGATACGCTCACCCTGATCAAGCTGTCTCTTGGTGTCGGCGTCAAGGTCTGAACCGAACTGAGAGAATGCTGCAAGCTCTCTATACTGAGCGAGCTCGATACGGATAGGTCCTGCGATAGACTTCATAGCCTTGATCTGCGCGGAACCACCAACTCGGGATACCGAAAGACCCGGGTTTACGGCCGGACGGAATCCGGAATTGAACATCTCTGTCTCCAAATATATCTGACCATCCGTGATGGAGATAACGTTTGTCGGGATGTATGCCGAAACGTCTCCTGCCTGAGTCTCGATGATAGGAAGCGCGGTAAGCGATCCACCACCCAGCTTATCTGAAAGCTTCGCTGCTCTCTCGAGAAGTCTTGAGTGCAGATAGAAGACATCTCCCGGATATGCCTCACGTCCCGGCGGACGCTTCAAAAGTAGTGACAACGTACGATAAGCTGTTGCGTGCTTACTAAGGTCATCATATATGATGAGTACGTCCTTGCCTGCCTCCATCCATTCTTCACCCATCGCACATCCGGAATAAGGTGCGATGTACTGCAAAGGCGCAAGCTCACTGGCTGTCGCAGCAACGACAGTAGTATAATCCATAGCGCCGTATTCTTCCAAAGTTTTAACCAGGTTGGCAACGGTAGAAGCCTTCTGACCGATAGCCACATAGATACAGAGTACGTCCTGATCTTTCTGGTTGATGATCGTATCTATCGCGATAGCCGTCTTTCCTGTCTGACGGTCGCCGATGATGAGCTCTCGCTGTCCACGTCCGATCGGCACCATCGAATCGATAGCCTTGATACCGGTCTGAAGCGGAGTATCCACGGACTTACGAGAGATGACACCGTGTGCCACACGCTCGATAGGACGAAGCTTATCGGTATTGATCGGTCCTTTTCCGTCGATCGGCTGTCCAAGTGCGTTTACTACACGCCCCTGCATAGCATCTCCGACAGGTACCGTCATGACACGACCGGTCGTCTTTACGACATCGCCCTCTGCGATACCGGATGCGTTACCTAAAAGTACCGCTCCGACATTGTCCTCCTCGAGGTTTAACACCATACCGTAAACCTCGCCGGGGAACTCCAAAAGCTCTCCCTGCATCGCCTTTTCCAAACCATGGATACGAGCGATACCATCTGCAACCTGAATGACGGTTCCGACGTTCGCAACTTCGAACTCCGTGCTGTATTTTTTGATCTCTTCTTTGATCACTGAACTGATCTCTTCAGGTTTTAAATTCATATCGTCTATACACCTTCTTTCTAAAACTCAGCGCAATCACAACAAGCTCTTTACTGCAACCTTACGCTTGCGAGCTGTCGTCCCATCGCATCCAGCTTTGATCTGATACTGTTATCCAGTACCTGATCTCCGATGCGGATGACCATGCCGCCGAGCAAGGATTTGTCCAACTTATAATTCATCTCAAGCGATGCAAAATCAGTCACTTCGAGCACACGCGCTTCGACCTTCTTTTTCTCGTCAGAGGAAAGCTCCACCGGGGTGCAAACCTCCACGACTCCGATCTTCTGTCTCTCCTTGGCTCTCTCGTCAAAGTACTCAAGTACCTTCTCAAGGTCGCCTATGCGATTCTTCCTGACCATAACATCGATCAGTCCCATCACATCATTGGAAAGCTTTCCGCCAAAGATCTCTTTCAATAGTTCCTGCTTTTTTTCCATAGACATTTCAGGATGTCTGAGTGTCGGCAAAAATGCAGGGTTGTCAGTAAGCGCTTTCTCTATGACACGAACCTCATCCCAAACCGATTCCAGTTTGTTCTCCTCAATGGCAAGTTCAAATAAGTTTGTTCTCTTCTATGGCAAGTTCAAATAATGCATCACCGTACACCTTTGATACTAGCTTTGCCATGTCGCATCACCCATTTCCTTCAGTGTTTCATCCACCAGCTGTGCCTGCGTTTTTTCATCCATGGAGCTTTCCACGAATCTGCCCGCCATCTGCGTAGCTACCTGGACGATTTCCTGCTTGATCTCATCCTTAACCTTGTCCTTCTCGAGAGAGGCTTCCTTCTCGGCACGAGTGATGATACGATGTGCCTCCTCATCTGCCTCACTGATGATCTCAGTCTCACGCGCTTTTGCTTTCTTGCGCGCTTCCGCCATCATTTCTTCGGATTCTTCTTCCACCTTGGCAAGCTTTCCGTCATACTCCTCTTTCATAGCAAGCGCGGATTCACGTGCCTCGGCAGCCTCATCAAGCTGATCCTTGATAAATGCTTTTCTCTTTTCGATCAGCTTCCTCGCCGGATTGAACAAGAGGTAGGAGAGAAGGATAAACAGTATCAGCATTGCGATCAATGTGATACATGTGTCAAATAATGTCTGGGCATCTAACCCAAATATTCTGGGATCCAACTCATATCCCTCCTTTCCGTTTTTATAAAAATGCTTTCTCCGGAGAGATTACGGAAGCAGCGGATTTGCGAACATAAGGATCATCGCTACAGCCAGACCGTAAAGACCTGTCGTCTCGGCAACGGCCTGTCCCAAAAGCATCGTACTCATTACCTCTCCACGTGCTCCGGGGTTACGACCTACTGCTGACGCACCGTAACCGGCTGCGATACCCTGACCTACACCGGGTCCGATACCGGCGATGACCGCCAAACCTGCTCCAATCGCGGATGCTGCTCTGATAATAGCTTCTGCCATTTCCATAATATTGTCCTCACTTTCTGCCGCGTTATGCGGACTTGGTTTTTATGTTATGTTTATTACTTACATGATATAGTCCGTGTAAGCGCGGTCGTAGCTTTTCTTCCTCGGTCGCACGTATAAAGTGCTCCTCGGAAGAAAACTACTGCCGCTTACACTTCTTATTGTCAGTAGTTTTACACCGGCACATAAATGCCACGTGCTGTAAAACGCGTTAGTCGTTCGTCAATCGTTAAT
>ONKC01000096.1 GCA_900318295.1 uncultured Eubacteriales bacterium | reverse complement strand
TTCATCGATCTACTTCCTTTCCCAAAACAACAATTTATATCCCTATCATCAGACAGTCTTAGACGTAGTATTTGTCGCTAAAACCGTTCCTTCTTTGTTCCCCGTTTCATCGCTTCTGTAAATCTCTACCTTTACAGATGCAATACGTTTATCCTGAGTTTTATTCATAAGTCCGCCGGAAGTTACACCGTTTTCCAGCACAACCTTATCATTGGTAAAGTACTTTGACACAGTGTGATTTTGACTTTTAGGCTGTCCATCCGGTCCGGAACTCGTATCCATAACCAATCTAAACTCCTTCGGAGTATCAACAACTTTTTTTCCATCGGCTCCAGTGCTATACGTGTTCTGTCGAATAAAACTGATTTCCATGTCTCCAGCACGATTGACTCCATTCGGCTCAATCATCGTTCTAAAATCAACAACGACATTTTGAGTTACGGTCTCTCCGGAAATCTCACTGTTACCATAAGTAGGCATAAACAGGAAATATAAACTCTTCAATTTACTCTTCTCTATCTGCGTATTGATAAGAACAACTTCAGTAGTAGGCTCCGGATTAGGGCCTGTCGGAGAAGTCGGGGCATCAATGCTTCCATTTGAGTTGGCATCATAACCAAACACACAAGATCCTTTAACTGTATACATTCCTTCAGGATATGCAATAGCAGTTAGCTTATATGATTTCTTTATCTTTGCTTTTATATCATCCACAGTTACTGTCGCACTCGGATTTGGTGTCGCGCCAGGTGCATTTCCATTTAATTCATAAAACAGATTATTAACACCGGTATCAAATGTATCTTTTTTCTCCGAGATCACCACACTCTCATCAGAGTACAAATCTCTAAAATGCGGATTTTGATAATTATTAAACTTCGCCTTTAACCCTGTATCCGGTGTAGGTGTAGCACCAGCCGGAGGTGTAGGAGTCGGTGTTGCACCCGGATCAGGTGTCCCGCCAACCAATGCGGATCCATAAGCACCATAATCAATGGTAACATCTGCGATATACTTATTGCCATTTACTGTAACCGGTCTGGTAAGAACGGTAGTACCGTTAATATCCGGTGACAAACTGCTTATATTCCAATTGTTACCGTTGTTTACCAAGGCATTCTCGATGTAATCAAAGTTATCTACAGAATCAATCTCCTCCACGACAGTCTGAGCCGCCATATCAGCAGCCTGCTCGTATCTACCGTTTGCAGACTGAACTGCAGAATTGGTAAAATAAAGCAGGATCGGCATGGAAAGGATAGCAAGAATAGCCACCGCAACGATGACCTCTATTAATGAAAATCCTTCCTCACGTTTTACTATTCTTTGCATCCTATCCACATCCCTTCCTGCTGTTTGCATTTAAACTACTATATCATTCCTGATATGTCGGCGGAGCATTTTTCGTCTTCTTCTCTGCCGTACCGAATATATCTTCTGATCCAAGATCGATTCCTGATGTATCCGGCTCAACATATGCGATTCCGTTACCGTTCATCGAGTAGAAGTTCACATCGATCGTGCCATTTAGCTTACCTGTGCTGGCATCGAACGAAAGAGCTACGTTTCCTACTGACATGTGCTCGCTGTTCGTGGAGATCCAATCAAGCGCATCGTAAATCTCACTCTTCTTTCCTACTACTGACATCTGGTATGTAGCATACTTACCGATGATTTCAGGTACCGGAACCTTTGTTTCCGGCGAAACCTCAGCAGCTGCAGCCGGGCCGGTCGCAGCCTCTGTGTTTTCAGACATTATAGCTGAATCAAGCGAAACGATGGCCCCTCTCTGCATAAATGTCATATCCTTACTCGGCTGAAGGCCTGTAACACGCAATCCTGTATCAACCATCATACGGTATACATTATATATCGCCTTCTGCTCGGTCATTCTTGAGGGGTATTCAGCAAAATACATATCCATCTCGGATTCATGCTGCTCAGCATTCGGACGCATCTGATCGATCATCGCCTGAAGAGCAGTAAGTCTGTTGACCTCTTTCTGAGCCTTCGCCGTCTCAGTTTCGAGACTGATGATCTCTTCAGAGTTTGGCTGGTATACCAGGAAAAATGTCAAAACACAAACAAGTAATCCAGCGATGACCAATAAAGCCTTCTTTCCTGTATCTGACATTACTGATCACCTCCTTCCAATGATTCATCGACTGCCGGAGTTTCAGCACCGTCAGCCGCAGGCGCTTCGCCGTTTTCTGAACCATCACCTCCGAGGGCATCAGTCAACACATCTACAAGCTCAGTCTTTGCCTTCTGCTCATTTGCGATAAAGTCACATGTTAGAGAATAAGTATAGCGGAACTTCTTCGGTTTTGTTCCCTGATCCTCTGTGATCGCCTCAACCCAAACGTTTCTGATAATCGGAATCCTGTTCAATTCGATGATCAATGCAGGAATCGAGAGCAATCTCTCTGCAGATACTGCGCTTATAGCTATTTTATTACCATCAGATGTCAAAGTTGTGATCCTGAAGCTCTTCGGACATGTAGCCTCGATATCATCGAGAAGCTGACGAAGATGATTGTTGTTCAGATCTGTAGCAATCTTGACACCCTTGTATGTACCGTAGTTCTTTTCGATCTCCATAAGCTGGTTATACTCAGGCTCGACGTTTGCCATGGAGTTAACCTTCATCTGAGCGGCATCACGCTCATCTCTCGCCGTAAACAGGCTCAGATACGACCAACCTGCGATAACGGCAGCCACGCAGACCAAAAGACCAAAGATAAGGATCGGTCCAACCATCGTGCCTTTTTTAGCATCCTTAGCAGCAACATCTCTTGAGATGAAGTTTACCGGTGCAAATACGGCACCCATACAGTTTAGGTACTGCAGCATCGAGATGGATATCTCGACTTTACGGTTGAATCTCACTCCGGCGATCTCGGTCGGTGTAGTGGTCGGCAATCCAAGCTCATTTTGAAGGAGCTCATGTATACCAACGATCGAGCAGCCCCAACCGATCAGAGATACGTTCTGGATCGGTTCGCCACGATGCTGAGCATTATAGTACTCTACCACACGAACGATGTTACCGATGAGGTAGTCACCATTGTTTGTGACTTCTACACGCTTCTGAAGCGAGAAGTCATCACCGGCATTTTCCACACCCAGATGAGGCATCAGCACGCGCTGCGATGAGATAAGCTTATATGCTTTATCAAATGTCTCACAGCGGAACGCCGGCTCCTCCTGGATAGCATCCGTAAACACATTAACTCCGTAAGGAACCACACGCTGCAAAAGCAGCTTATCCTGATTGACGACATTGACCAGGGTGGAATCACGGTTAATCTGGATCGAAAGGCTCGTGCCACTTCCGACCTGACGCTTCATGATCTGGAAGACGGAGTTACCGTCTGCCTCAAGTGAAGCTATCTTAACACCGATGGCATCAGCCAGTGCGTAGTATGAGTTAACCAGCTCTGTCGGAGCCGCAAACACCAGCACGTCCTGTACAAGCTCGCTATCATCGGCACTTTCTGTCGAATCATTTTTTTTCTTTTTCTTCTTGTCCTGATCTTTACCTTCCTCGGCTTCCACAAGCTTGTCGAAATCCTGCTCGGTCGCAAGCTTTGTCTCCTCTCCGCCCTTGTAAGGTTTTCCCTGAAGCACATGAGAGAATACGTACTGCTCTGTGTCTACCGGGAACAGATCTGCCACTCTTGCCTGAACAAGCGCACCCATACGCTGTTTGCTCACCGCAGGCATCGTCGCCTCACGACTGGCGATCTTTGAGGACGGGATTACGAATATCGCGTCCTTACAACTGATGTGTTTCTCTTTCATCGTCTTTACGATCATGCGCGCCAGATCTGTAACGTCGATGATCTGTCCGTCGGACACGCAGCCCTCTGGTGTCGTCACGCGCATGCATCCGTAGATCGATGGCTCGTCATCGACATTGTCCATGTGAACAATGTGCGTTGTTCTGGATCCTACACGGATCACTAACACTTTTTTTGCCATAACACTCCTCCACGAAGCTTTTTATAGTGGTTCCTCTATATCAACATCGTTATGTGATGATGATTTCGATCTAATCATAAGCCCATGAGACTCATATACCAATCAAACATGTTTTTGCCCCACAGAAGGCAGATAAAAATCGCCACTGACAAATACGGACCGAATGCAAACTTGCCTTTATTTTTAGTGATCGCTATCCTTATTCCCTCGATGATCGCACCCATGATGCATCCGATCACGATGGCGAAAAACACCTTGCTCAGTCCCAGGCACATCCCTGCGCACGCCATCAGCTCTATGTCGCCCATTCCAAGTCCGGCTTTGCCGGTGATCAGTCTGAACAAAAGAGCTATTATCAGTAAAAATGCTCCGGCGCACACCGCTCCAAGCAGATAATCAAGCCAATTATCGAGATCCAAGCACAGATGAATGATACCGATTAAAAGGATGATCATATAGCTGCCGACAGGTATCAGCATAGTCCTGAAGTCTATAACCGTAATCACTATCAGGCATGAGGTGACAAAGCACCACAGCGCGCTCTCGACGCTCCAGCCGTTTATAAGAAAGACTGCAACATACAAAAGTCCATTCACGGCTTCGACTATAGGGTACTGCACGGAGATCTTCGCTCCACAGTATCTGCACTTTCCTTTGAGAAAGATCCAACTAAACAGCGGAAAAAGGTCGTACCATTTTAGTTTGTGGTTGCAACTCATGCAGTGCGAGTTTACGGTAACTATGCTCTCTTCCTTCGGAATACGGTATATACATACATTTAAAAAGCTTCCGATCACGATCCCGTATATAAAAACCACGGGAATCAGAACATACCACAAATCGCCCATTTTCGGTACCCTCGCGCACTAAAATAAGAATTAAAGGGCGCACTACACCCATTTAACCTATAACATTTTATCACTATTTTCGGAAAAATGCAAGAAAATTCGTATAATTTGTGAAAAATTTGTAAATAAAAGATAAAAGTCAACACAAAATTGCACATGCAAAAAGTGTTGACTTTTATAAATCGTTTCAGGACAGAACATATGATACTGTTTTCATATGATTCAGATCAGGCTTGTCTCATATGTTTTCGGGATTGCTCTTTCTGTCCGGAATGAAGAAGTCAGGATGCTCCCCAAGCCACGCATTCTGAGGCATCGAGGACAGTATCATGACATCATCATCAGACAGATCAAAATCAAACACCTTCATGTTTGCTTCCATATGCTCTTTTGATGAAGCCTTCGGGATAGGAAGGATTCCCTTTTGAAGCAAAAAACGCAGGTTTATCTGCTGGATGCTCTTTCCGTATCTGTCCGCAAGCTTGACCAGAATTGAGTTTCCGATGGTGGCGTTTTCTCTTCCTCTTCCGAGCGGACTCCATGCCATCGGGAGGACGTCGTTTTTCTTGCAGTAGCTCACTGCAGCCTCCTGCGAGTATCCGGGATGGAGTTCAAGCTGATCAACCACCGGACGGATGCGGCAGTTGTCCAGGATATTTTTCAGATGATGCGGTAAAAAGTTACTAAGTCCGAGTCTTTTTACCTTGCCCTGATCCACAAGCTCCTCCATCGCGGAGTACGTCTCGATATCGAGTTCTTTCCATTTTTCATCATCTGCACCTGTCTGCCTGGGCCAGTGGATCATGTAGATGTCGATGTAGTCAGTCTGCAGGCGGTTTAATGATTTTTCTACTGCTTTCTTTACACCGGCTGCGCCCATCTCGTCGATCCAAAGTTTTGTCTCGATGATCAGGTCTTTTCTGTCGATGCCGCTTTCCTTTATTGCGTTGCCGAGCGGTCTCTCAGTCTCGTACAGCGATGCAGTATCGAAAAATCTGTAGCCGCACTCTATCGCTGCAAGGATAGATGCTTTGTTGTCCTCAAAAGCTTCGTTGTAGGTCCCGAACCCAATCATCGGGATCTGAGAACCGTCATTCAAAGTAAAAAACTCGTTCATAGTGTTTATCCCCCTAATTTAAACTCATATCTCAAAACTACATATGTCTACATTCGGATCAAATGCACTCGAACTCTGCTTAAGGCTTTTATCAAAACCCGAGATCATCATTTACCAGTATAACCTTCATCCTGTCCGGATGCATCTCGAGTCTGGTGATGAGCAGCTGACAACAAATACTCTGCGGAGATTTGCAGTTTGCGCAGGATCCTGTCTGCTTGCAAGGTGTATCGATATCAAATCTTTGCGAGTTGATCGGAGCCGCCTCGTGACGAGTTCGCTCCACAGCGGCATCCACATCAGAAACCACCTTATTCATACCGATGATCATCACGACATGACTCGGGCCATACGCGATACAGGAAACCCTGTTCGCGTTTCCGTCGAGATTGACGAGAATCCCATCCTCAGTTATCGCATTTGAGCTTGCGATAAAGTAATCACACCCGTACGCTTCTATCTCTCTCTGACGTTTTTCCTCCGGAGTAGACGCTCCGTTCCTGTCGATGAAGTTGTAGTTTCCTGTGCTCAGCACCTGCGTTAATCCGATCTCGGCTGCCGACATGGTGCCACCCCATGAGACGCTGCTCCCCTCCGGGATCAACGCTTCCTCCTTCGTTTCGGCAAAAAAGCCCTCCATATGACGAGACTTCAAGCCTTTGATGACTTTCTCAGCAAGTTTTTTGTTTCTTACTGCTCGGTTTTCGTTCATGCTCACCCCTCCTGTCCAATCTCACTGCTTTATCACATCCATGTCTGTAACATATATCAACTCACACGAGTGCGCACCGGTATCAGTCCTGCTCGTGCTGGATGTCCAGCTAAAAGTCTCGCCCTTGTCATTTTTCCCGGAGACATCGACGAGAAATCCTGAGATGATAACCTCATCTCCCACCTTGACCTTGCTTATCCGATTCTTCACTGCCTCATCAGCTGCGATCAAGTGGTTATTCGACGAATGCTGATTTACATATGTGACGTCACCAACCGGCTTTAGCGCCTCGTAGGAAGGTGCTCTCCACCTGTACCACCGTCCGGACTGCGACCAGTCAAATCCGCACCTTGTATTATACTCGGCAACCTTTCCCCAAACCAGCGCAAGATCTCTTGGCACCAGATCATCTCCTACTCCGCCAAGCGAATAGTCCTCTACTCCGACCACGAGCGCATCGATCTGATAGCTTTTCAGATACTTTATGTTCAAATCAAATCCCGACAAGCTCAGCTGAACCTGTCCTGTAGCATCCCCCTGAACCGGTTCACCAAGCCCTTCGATCTCTCTTTGCTTACCTTTTGTATTAAAAACAAAATACGCAAAAATGATCACACCGACTATCAAACAAGCGATGATAATGTGCTTTTTTGTAATGCCCATAACTTATACCTGATTTACTTTTATAGCAATTGAAACACTTGAAAAAAACTGATTAAAGTATATCATTATGCTATTAATCTGTCAAACGACAAAGTACAGTCAAGGAGGGACAAAAAAATGAACCGAACAACAAACATCACCATCAAATCACTGCCGTCTGTAGCCGGTCAACCAGGCATACCTACACTAAACCGCTGGTTCGATATATGGATGAACACATACAAACTCGGTCGCATCAAGCCGACAACCATGGACACTTATCGTGCTCTCTACGACAGACACATACGAAACTCCATAGGCATGCATACACTTGATGAGTTCCACCCCATACACATACAGAAGATCTATAATGATTTTTTGAACAAAGGCTACTCCCCTAAGTACCTTTCTACACTCCATACTATGTTAAATAACATGTTTAAAAAAGCTCTTGCCAACGAACTTATATCATCAAATCCCTGTGCGCTCACAGATCGTCCCGGGCTCGATATATCAGAACATCGTGTGCTTTCTTTAGAAGAACAGCAAGCTCTTTGCGAACATATGAAACGTCCTCGTTTCCGTCACATCGAGCCGGCTGTCACTACGCTTCTGGGCACCGGACTAAGAATTGGTGAACTCCTGGCTCTCAGATGGTCAGATATCCACATCGCAGAAAATAATCCCGAAACCTACGGTATCCCTGATCCTGTGAACTTTCTCACAGTACGTCATACACTTGTCCGCGTAAAAAATGAAGGCATACCCGGCTCCCACTTTCTCCTCCAGTCTCCTAAAACAAAATCATCCCTTCGCTCCATTCCGCTGCAGGATTGCGTAGTCGAGGCACTCCGCCGCCAACAAAAGCTTCAGCTTGAATACAGAAAAAAGCAAACCTGGAGCCCGTACCCGGGCTTTGAAGGTCTCGTCTTTTGCGGTCGTCACGGCCAACCTCAGTGGCGTTCAACTATAGTGGCCAATATAAATACCATAGTTGACTCATATAATAAAACTGCAGAAAAACCCACCGACGCTACAATCTATCCCGCAAGCCATATCGATCATATCCTTCCCCACGCCTTTCGACATACCTTTGCCACAAGAAGTCTCGAAGCAGGCATCCCACCTAAGGTCGTTCAGCACTGGCTCGGTCACGCCAGCATAAAAATGACATTGGATCTGTATACTCACGTCAGCCATGATCTCTCGGCGCAGTATATGCACCTGCTTGAGGCAAGTACGGCGAACCCCTCAAGCGCTCCAGCATTCAGCCCATTAGCTTGCACAATTGAACCAGATGACTATCTCGAATAAAAACACTGCGGCCTTTCGGCCGCAGTAAACTTCTTTATATACGCAGATTATTTTTCACTTAACGCTTCCATATATCCAATCAGCCTATCAAGTTTCGATTGATCCATGGAAGATATTTCACCTATGATTTGTCCTATTTCCGACTCCTTATCAATTACATAAAAATCGGGCTTTCTGCTTCTATTCCCTCTGACTGTCGCACCGGAAAGCAGCCACTCCGGAGTCACATCAAGAACGCTACAAATTGGCATAATCTTCTCAGCTGTAGGATTGTTCCCTTTGGACTTCCATTCACTAATTGTACTCTGTGCGATACCGGTCTTTTCTGAAAACTCTTTTTGGCTCATACCGATATCTTTCATCCGCTGAAACACTCTATCGCTTACCGTCATGAGTTCACCTCATACTTTTGTCGTAATTCTTCGGCTATAGCAGATGTAATCTTTCCGGATTCTAAAAGATCGGTAATGATTTCTTCTCGACCTTTTTCCATGCCTTTTTCCATACCTTTTTCTAGGCCCTCTGACAAATACTCATTCTTGAGTTTTTCCATCTCTTCTGCCTCGTCATACTCAGTAAGACACATCGAAACCACCTCCGCCTTATTATTAACCAGACAATCCTTGATCAGGAAGTCCTTTGGCATCTGCTCCAAAGCAATGTTCACAGCGTCCTCCAAAACCACACCTTTCCCTTTCTCGGCACGAATCCTTTCAACAAACCACGAATACTCCATTAGTGGCTTGCACGCCTCCATCAGTTTTCTGTTATGTCCGTAGTTTATATTGAGCATCCGAACACGAACC
>ONKC01000121.1 GCA_900318295.1 uncultured Eubacteriales bacterium | reverse complement strand
CGCATTCTCTATAAATATCGTCGGATCCTCGCTCCACTCCACGATATCGATCTTCTCTCCGCGAAGCTCCTCGACAACGGCGTTTACTCTTTCACCGTTTACTCCGACGCACGCGCCTACGGCATCTACATCCGGATTGTAACTTGTGACAGCTATCTTAGATCTCACACCCGGCTCTCTTGATATGCTCTTGATCTCCACAGTTCCGTCCTGGATCTCAGCGACCTCATTTTTGAAAAGATGCTTAACGAAGCCCTCATCGCTTCTCGAAATGATCACTCTGATCACACCCTTCGGTGTCTCCCTAACGCCCTTAACATATACCTTTATTCTCTCATTCACACGGAACTCCTCGCCCTCAACCTGCTCCTGAGGAGTGAGAAGCGCATCGATCTTTCCGATGTTCACGGTGTATGTTCCGTTATTGTAACGCTGTACCGTACCCGTGATGATATTGTGAGCTGTGGTCTCATACTGATTCTGAAGGATTCTCTTTTCCTCCTCACGGATCTTCTGAACCACAACCTGTTTAGCCTGCTGTGTTGCGATACGACCAAAGTTCTTCGGAGTAACCTCAACGGAAACAGTGTCTCCCTCCTTACTTCCCGGGAACTTGAGTTCAGCCTCGGCCACCGAGATCTCCTGAGAATCATCCATAACCTCTTTGACCACAGTCTTGTCCATAAATACATGGAACTCGCCTGTCGAACGATTCATATCCACACGAACATTCTCGATGGTCGTCTTCTTGGCATCTCCTTCTCCTTTTCCAAACTCTCTTTTGCACGCCATAACAAGCGAGCTCTCGATAGCCTCGAAAAGAATCTCCTTATCGATTTCCTTTTCCTTTGCGAGCGCTTCGATCGCCTGGATGAATTCGCTGCGTGAATCTACTGCATCTTCCTTTTTCTTAGCCATGATATCCTCCTTAAAAATCGATCCAAAGATGTATGGACGATATATCCTTTCTTAGAATCTCTAACTCCTTATCATCAAAACCGATCGTTACAGTATCGGTTGATTCATCATATTTTTTTAGTATGCCCACAAACTCTTTTGCGGATAGTTTTTTACCCTTTTCCTCATAGGTTATTGGAGAGAACAATTTGAACTCTACATCCTTACCTATGCTCTTGGAAAAATGCTCCGGCTTTTTTAACGCCCTTGTAAGACCCGGACTGCTGACCTCCAGCGTATAAGCATCTTTTATGAAATTCTTTTCCTTGTCTATCAGATCACTTAGCTCTCTGCAGACATCCGCCGTATCATCACTTGTGATACCGCCATCCTTGTCTATATATACCCGGAGAATCTGTGTCCCGCCCTCTTTCAGAAGCTCAATATCATACAACTCAAAGCTTCGTTTTTCGAGCAATGGCATCACCAGTTCTTCGGTCCTATGTACATAGTCCATAGTTACCTCCGACACTTTCTATCGTCTTCCTGCAAAAAGAATGAGTGGTCTTTGCAGACCACTCATCCAACAGTTACCATAAAACATAAGTGATAATAGCATATTTTACGCTGTTTGTCAAGAAAAACTATGCAAAAATCCTTATTTTTCGTCAATCATCAACCTCATCACCCTCAACCATCTCCTTTTCACGCATATCGTAGTTAATGTCCTCATCGATAAGACGCAGCATGATTTTGGCGAATTCCGGATCAAACTGAGTACCGATACCGTTTTCGATCTCTTTCCTTACTATGTTCTGAGGAAGAGCATTTCTATAGCTTCGATTTGATGTCATCGCATCATACGAATCGGCAACAGCGATGATCCTCGCGATCTCGGGTATAGACTCCTTACCGTATTCTCCGGGATAACCATTTCCGTCATATCTCTCATGATGATAGTGAGCTCCCACACACAGAAACGGATACTCACTTATACTTGACAGTATCTGATTGCCCATCTCCGAGTGACTTTTGATCGTCTCGAACTCTTCATCGGTAAGCTTGCCTTTTTTATTTATTATACTATTCGGGATTCCTATCTTTCCGACATCATGTAAAAGTCCGGCATAATAAACCTTGGTACAATCCTCCTCGCTCATACCGTAAATCTGAGCGATCCTCATCGAGTATTCGGCAACTCGTATGGAATGCCCGTGCGAATAAGCATCCTTCGCATCGATAGCATTTACAAGAGCAGTCGCCGTCTGTCTGAACAGGCGCTTTACGGCCTTGTGCTGATTTTTCAGAAGCTTTATCTCGCTCTCCTGATACTTAGCGATCTTTTTATTTCTCTGATAGATAAAAATGATCGCGAGCAGAGTCACAAGATTGGTAAAAAGACCGGGTATTATCTCAAGTATATGCTGAACAAATATCGCGAAAAAAAGAGTCATTGATTGAACACAATGCAAGATCACCGCAGTTATAATACCTGTTCTTTTATAGTAAACAACCATAAAAATAAGACAAATATTTGCAAACGATGACAGCACTCCGGTGAATGCGGTTATGGAAACCTCTCCTCCAAACAGCGATATATTCCCACCTATTCTCGAGATAAGATTCACGGAAATATATGCGACCAAATACAAAACTATCAAAAATGAGAACATCACTTTTGATGGTTCAATCTCTTTTGTTGAATCCGCATCAAGCTTGGCCAATTCTTCTTCGGTCATACGCTATTTTTCTCCCTCGTAATACTTGTTGAGATTTATTCTTACACATCTGCAGCTTTCATATTATACCAAAAAAGCCTCGCTCACGCAAGGCATTTTTATAGTCCGTAGGGGAATCGAACCCCTGTTTCCGCCGTGAGAGGGCGGCGTCTTAGCCTCTTGACCAACGGACCACAACAATAGATACTATACACTATTATTTCGATAAATGCAAGCACTTTTTTAAAAAAGTTGTAAAAAGACGCATTTTAGACCTACAATTCGGTTTTCATCAGGTCCAAAAGCGATATCTGATCATCCAAAGGAATGTCACCGAGTATACCGAGATTCTGAAGCTTTTCAACCGTCGTCTGTGTAACATGCGTACGATCTTTGAAGTTTTTGCATGACGAAAAAGGACCATCCTTTACCGCATCGGCGATCGACTCGGCCGCCGCATCTGCCACACCCTCTATTGATATGAGTGAAGGCATCAAGCGTCCGTCATCTGTAAGAGTAAAACGTTTGGCATCAGCCTTTGTCAGATCGATAGGAGCAAACTCAAAGCCTCTTGCATACATCTCCTGAACGATCTTCATATCTCCGAGGGCCAGTTCCTCCTTCGATGATAGCTTTTCGTTGTTTGACTTAGAACGTCTGTCAAACTCCTTCATCTTCTCTTCAAGCGGAATGCGTCCCTGACACATCATCTCATAACTGAAAGCCTTTGCTCTGATAGAAAAATAAGCTGCATAGTAGGCAAGCGGATAGTAAACTTTAAACCATGCGATACGAAAAGCCATCATAACGTAGGCTACCGCATGCGCCTTTGGGAACATGTATTTGATCTTTTTACAGGACTCGATATACCACTCCGGCACGCCGCAAGACAGCATGGTCTCCTTCCATTCATCCCATTCTTTAACCTTACCTTTTGCGACAAGTCCTTTTCTGACTTTCTCCATGATCTTGAACGCCAGACCTTTTTCCACTCCGGAATAAATCAGATAAGTCATGATATCATCACGTGTACATATGGCAGTAGAAAGTGTACAATCCCCATTTTTAATATAATACTGGGCGTTATTCAACCACACATCGGTACCATGAGAAAGACCCGATATACGCACCAGATCTGAAAATGATTTCGGCTTTGTATCTCTCATCATCTGCATAACAAACTCAGTACCCATCTCAGGTACACCAAGACAACCAAGATCCACTCCCATCAGGTCCGCAGGCTCGACTCCGAGGGCCTCTGTCCCTGCAAATAAAGACAATACCTTCTCATCATCAAGAGGGATCTTTAAGGCATCAACCCCGGTTAAATCCTCAAGCATCCTGATGATAGTAGGATCATCGTGTCCGAGTATATCAAGCTTCAAAAGGTTTGAATCTATCTTGTGATAATCGTAGTGTGTCGTGATGATAGGTATATCCTTGTTTGCGGGATGCTGAACAGGCGTGAACACATTTATATCCCATCCGAGAGGAAGAACGACTATTCCACCCGGGTGCTGACCGGTAGAGTTTTTCACTCCCTCGACTCCGTCCTTCAGTCTCTCCACCTCTTCATCACGAATATTTATCTGTCTGTCCTTAAAATAGTTCTTTACATATCCAAAAGCAGTCTTCTCAGCTATGGTACCAACAGTACCGGCACGGTAAGTCTGTCCCTCTCCGAAGATAACCTCAGTATATGCATGCGCTTTTGACTGGTATTCGCCGGAGAAGTTGAGGTCGATATCAGGCTCTTTGTCTCCGTAGAATCCTAAAAATGTCTCGAACGGGATGTCATGACCGTCTCTTACCAAAGGCTCGCCGCATATGGGGCATTTTTTCGGAGGCATATCATAACCCGAGCTTCCGGAGAACGCCTTTACCTCCTCGGAATCAAAATCGGAGTAATGACATTTTTCACAATAATAATGGGCCGGCAAAGGATTCACTTCCGTGATCCCGGCCATGGT
>ONKC01000012.1 GCA_900318295.1 uncultured Eubacteriales bacterium | reverse complement strand
TTGTTGACAGTATCAACAAGCTTGCTCGCTGCCATGTCGATGATCTGGTGATCATACGCCTTCAGAATGATTCTCATTTTTTGACTCTTTTTACTTGCCATAAAAATAGTCGCCTCCTTTTCGTACTATAATAATTCTGTAGTACGACAAGCGGTGACTGTACACTCTTCCGTGTGTGTCCATAACCTTCTCAAAAATTATGACCGGCGATTGCCGGATCCACACGTTTATCTGCTCGGTGGCAGAAACTATGTAACTGTACAGTGACTTGTCGTCATGATTGTCGGGCGTCTGTATCTGATTGCTGATCTGATTTAAACGCTCCCTTGACATTCGCTCCACGAAAAACCCGCCTTCATAACGGTACTCCGGACACAACACAGTATGTGTCGAACTGCCTGGGCGGCAACCTCCGCTTCTTAGCTATCATGTCACAGCAATCGCTATTCTAACACATCATTGCACAGAATGCAAGTACTTTTTTAAAAAAAATTAAAAAACACGGCCACGTAGGCGGTCGGTTGTGATTTGCACGACAAATCAAACCTACCCTACACGTGGCCTGTAATTATAATAAAAACTCAAACTAACCATCCTCTGGGACTCAGATTATTTTTCCTCGAGACAAACGTTACGAATGTGAATTGTGGCGGTGGAGTCAACTTTACCCATGTTGAACTCGACACGTCCGTTGTCGTCGTCTTCGTCTTTCATGTCGAAGTCGAAGGTGTACTTCTTCCACTTTTTGGTGAGTTTAAGCTCGGTATCCTCGAGGTAACGGATCCAGTCGACATCAGGGGCTGTAACCGCCGTCTTCATAGTACGGTTATCCTCTGCGTATGCCTCGAATGACAGTTTGTAGGATGAGCCCTTCTTCATGGGCATTCCGGGTTGTACGAGCTGTACACCGTAGTCCTCACTACCGGTGTTTGTCATGGAGATGACGATCTCTCCCTTTTTGATCTTGGCTTCACCCTCTCCTCCTTTAAATAGAAGGAACTTCCAACTCTCGTCATCGTTCAAGTTCTCATCTTCCTTGAACTTGCCGTTGGTAATGAAGTTTCCTGACTTGTCGGCTTCCTTGAAGTTCACGGTCTTTACCGGTTTTTTCACATTTTCATCGTAGCTTTCCTTCTGGAACATCCTGACGTAGTCAACCTTCATGGCTGCACGCTCATCAAACGGAGTGGAATCATCCGGATCACCCGGCCAGTCACCGCCGACAGCGACATTCAGTATCACATGAAAGGGCTGATCAAACGGAGCCGGATAAGGCTTCGGATCCTCTCCCTCATTTGCCGTAAACCAGTCGTCCGTCTCAAAATACTTTTGATCATCCATAAACCAGCTGATATGTCCGGGCTCCCACTCAATTGCAAATGTATGATAGTCATGGGCGAAGTCGCCCTCAGGCGCCTGGATTGTTCCCTGCGTCTGTTTGTGAGGTGCACCGAAATGAAGTGTTCCGTAATTTATATTTGTCTGATCACCGAGAACCTCCATGATATCGATCTCACCGCAACGCGGCCACATACCATAATGCTCCTGCACCTGAGGCATCATCCAGAATGCCGGTAAAAATCCCTTGCCCTCCGGCACTTTGAGTCTGGCCTCTATACGACCGTACTTGATATCATGCTTGTCCTGAGTATTCACACGCCCCGAACGATAGATAGTGTTTCCGTTGTCGAGCGTTTCCTTCTTTGGCTGGATGATGAGCTCACCATCCTTGACATAGGCATAATCCTCACTCGGAACATACTCCTGCCACTCGTTGTTTACCCATCCGATAGGATGCGTCTCACGGTTCCAATCCTCTTCATTTAATTTATCTCCGTCAAACTCATCGTGCCAAACAAGATGATATCCCTCCGGTGCCTCGATTTCAGCATCGGCGGTCTCATCTGCTGCCGGCGCTTCCCCGGAAGCCGCACTCTCACTTACAGCTGAACCACTCACCGCAGTGGTATCCTTCTTTTCACCGTTATCACCACACCCGGTAAGGCTTGCCAAACTTAAACATCCCACCAAAAGCAGCGCCAGATTCCTTTTAACAATCATAATGATCCCCCTTTAATACTAATATGTTTTATCCCATATCATCAGCATGATCGCATCTACGTATAAGTGTATTTGAGCTTACCGGAAAAGCATCCACCCTCATGTGCATCCCGTACATCTTCAAGCATCAAAACAGGTTTTTGAAGAAATCACCGATACTCGAAAAGATGTTACTGAAAAAGTCACCGATGCCGCCGAATATCTTCGCAAACCATCCCTTTGCCTCGTCCAGATCGATACCTGAGCTCGTGATCGCATCGTAAACCTTCTGTGCTGACTTCTCAAGATCAGAGATATCGAGATCGAGCTTTCCGATCTTTTTCATGACCTCAAGTATCTTCTGCTTCTCGGCATCAGTCAGCTTCACATCAAGCTTTTTAGCTCCGTCATCGATGGCTTTGAGGATATCCTCATCCGAATCAAGATCGCCCTTTACCACTGCATCCTTGATGATCGCCATAAGCTGAGCCGCCTTATCACTTCCTATAGAATCAATAAAATCTCCCGTAGTGACAAGCTCGTCGATAGCTGCATCCATCTTTTCATCGTCAACATCCTCTCCCTGCATGGTGGAGTATGCCTTGATAGCGCCGACAAGTGCAGCTGTTCCCGAAAGTGGGAACGGTCCTGCTACAGTGACCTCCGCATCGGAGATGCCTGCCGTCGAAAGAGCATTTACATACATCTCCTCAGTACAGAAGTTGATATTTTTCGTAGTTACATTGATTCCGTCGTTATCAGCGTTCTCTTCGATCTTAACGGATGAAAGAGCTCTCGAACCGATAACCGATGAATCGATGTACTTGTCGAGGTACTTGTGCTCCTCTTCATTTGTGATCTCGATCACCTTGTAATCATCAAGGTCATCAGATGTCACATCGAGAAGCTCCATAACGGTCTTCTTCTCGGAATCCTTTAAGTTTGCACCAAATGATATATACGGAACTACATCAGTAGATGCCTGCGCTTCCGTAGTCGGTGCTGCTATAACGGTTGCTGACATAGCCATCACCAGGGCAAGCCCCGTAGCCATTATCTTCTTTACAAGTTTCATTTTCTTCCTCCAATCGTCGCGACAGAATATATCTGTCAATCAAACAATCACCTTTTCTACAACTGTATCATAAACCCTGCACGTCTGCAGGAGAGATACCCATCAGAGCTTGCAGATCCTCTCGACAGCCTTTGCTGTATTCTCTGCCGTACCGAAGGCTGTCAGTCTGAAGTAGCCTTCACCGCTCGGACCAAAGCCTGATCCCGGAGTACCCACTACGTTTGCTTCGGTAAGAAGCTTATCAAAGAAATCCCATGAACTCATGCCGTCCGGTGTCTGCATCCAGATATACGGGGCGTTCACTCCGCCGTATACAGTGTAGCCGGCTCCACTCAGTCCGTCTCGGATTGTCTTGGCATTTTTCATATAGGACTCGATCTGCTCACGTGTCTGAGCCTGTCCCTCCGGTGAGTACACAGCCTCGCCGGCGCGCTGGATGATATACGGAGCGCCGTTGAACTTGGTTCCGTGGCGACGTGCCCACAGGCTATTCAACTGTGCGCCTGTCGTCGGGTCGGTGAGTTCCTTCGGGATCACCGTGAAGCCAAGTCTGGTTCCGGTGAAGCCTGCATTTTTCGAAAAGCTCCTCATCTCGATAGCGCAGGTTTTCGCTCCCTCGCACTCATATATCGTGTGCGGAACATCATCCTCATGGATGTATGCCTCGTAAGCGGCGTCGTAAAGGATCACCGCATCCTTTTCTATCGCATAGTCAACCCATGCCTGGAGCTGAGCCTTTGTAAGGGTTGTTCCGGTAGGATTGTTCGGGCAACAGATGTAGATGATATCAGGTGTTTTTTCAGGAAAAGCCGGGACAAAACCGTTCTCGGCGGTACACGGCATGTAGATCACATCGGTCCACGCCTCTTTGTCCTTGTCATATTCACCGGTCTTGCCAGCCATAGCGTTTGAGTCAACGTACACCGGATATACCGGATCTGTCACGGCAATACGGTTATCGGTCGCAAAGATGTCAACTATGTTTCCGCAGTCACTCTTTGCACCATCGCTGATAAATATCTCGTCGAGGTCGAGCTTAACGCCTCTTTTTTCATAGTCATGCTTTGCTATAGCTTTACGTAAAAACTCATAGCCAAGGTCCGGTGAATACCCGTGAAAGCCCTGTGCTGTCCCCATCTCATCTACAGCCTTATGCATGGCTTCGATGACCGCGGGAACCAAAGGCTTCGTCACATCTCCGATCCCGAGGCTGATCACCTCTTTATCGGGATTTGCTGACTTGTATTCGCTTACCTTTCTTGCTATCGTAGAAAAAAGGTAGCTTCCCGGAAGCTTTAAAAAGTTGTCGTTTATCTTGAACATAAAAAATACCCCCCATTCAATATTTTTCGAGGAGTAATTATAGCACAAACGATTATTTTAGGCAAGAACTTTTGGTCGAATGAAGATTACTTCAAATATACGGGTTTTTTGATGGCACCGGCAAAAGTTCCGACCAAATCGAGATTTTAGTGCAAAAAATCGGAACTTTTTGTTCTACTCCTGTCGAAGCTTTTGAGTGGCACCGGCAAAAGTTCCGACCAAATCAAGTTTTTGGCACAAAAAATCGGAACTTTTCTCATTTTCGAGTGTTTTTTGAGTTCTCTCTCATCCAAATTCACATGGATCTCATCCCGATTCAACTCGAAAATCACCGGAATCATCAAAAACTTCCGACCAAACAGGTGTTTTTTGCTGTTTAATCGGAACTCTGGCGTGTCCCACCCTCTTCGCTCCTGAAGTACCTCTCCGAAAGTTCCGACTAAACTGACAGATTTCGTGGTTTAGTCGGAACTTTTCCCGGTACCACCCTAGTACAGTAATTGCGAAATAACCGGACATATGCGCAGAATGCTTTGCCTGAGAGTTGTGCTATCAGGTCAAGCAGGCACACATTTTGTCCGGTTATTATAGCGCGTCACCAATATGCAGCCTTGCTGCTGTCGTCCACGTGCTGACGTGTAAATAACAAAAATCGACCGGCATTCAAGCCGGTCGTTTTGATCTCATATTATATCCGATGCCTTATGCATCCTTGCTGTATCCCGAAAAAGTAGTGATCTTGTCCTTGACGTCGTTCTTTACTTCTTCAGCCTTTTCCTTGACGTCTTCGACTTTTTCCTTTACTTCTTCCTTGATCTCATCGACTTTTTCCTTGACTTCGTCAAGAGTCTCGGTCACTTTTTCGGCACGTTCAGTTTTTTTTTCCTCTTTTTCGTCCTCTGCTTTATCATCGGAAGACTCGTCTTCCTTTGCATCATCAGACTTATCATCATCTGAATCCGATGCCTTTGCATCCGGACGGATGGTCACATAATCACGATCCTCATCCGTGTTCTCATCGTAAAGGTCGTTATCAAAATCATCATCATAGTCGTCGAGATAATCCTTCATAAGGATGTTTTTCACGAAATACAAAACTCCCGCAACGATCGCCGAGACGATGGCGAGGCTGAAAATAAACTTAAAAAACTTTTTCATCATGTCCTCCAATCCGGAGCGCCGAGAAATCCGCTCGCTCCACCAGCTAAACTCTATTTTATCGAAAAGTGAGCCGATTGTAAAGGATTTTTTCAAAAAAATTCTACCAAGGCCTCTCATCAACCTCAGATCTCATAAAAAGCAAACTTAAATGCCATCCACCTACAACCAAATTCGCACTCTAATTACAGCCATCAACTTGACATATGTCAAGCCTGCTTTCGGTTATAAAAAGGCCGCCTCAAACGAGACGGCCTGAACATTTCTATAATTATTTGATGTATGCCTGTGATCACACACCTGCCAGTCTTAACTCCGAAAAGTCATCAACACTTCTATCGGTACCATTTACATCAGCACCAAAGGTACCTGTATCACTGTTATCGCCTGTTACATAAACAAGACAGTAAGTAGGCTCTGCATTCGGCACAACGATCTTTTTCTCACAGATAAAGCAGTAATTTGTAAGAACTGCCTCACATGTAGCGATCTTTGCGATCGGTGTGTAGTTCACTCCGTCAAGATTAGATACAGCTGCATCAAAGACTGCTTTGTCGTCTGCACCGATCTTTACATCTTCACCTTCACATGCGTTCCAATCGCCTATGCCGGCCTCTGCCTTTTTCTCAAATACAGGAATGTCTGCCTTCAGAACCGTAGTAGTGCTGAGCAGTGTCCATGTACCCTCCGAGCTCTGATTGAACTCAAGGATCGCATAAGACGGTATCATATCCATTTTTGCGTTGGAGAACACTCCGAGTACGCGATAATTTGTACCATTTACAATCTGAGTAGCAAGCAATGCAAGCGGTTTAAAACTAATACTCGGATCGATTGCTTTGATAGTATCTTCTACACTTACTATGATGTTTGAAGGAACGAACGGATCCTCCGCAACACTCCAACCTCCCACATTCGGGATATCCTCGCTTGATCCGTATACCTTTACGGTACACTTGAGAGTCTTTGTGTATTTCTTCTTTCCGATCTTGTATGTAACCTTTGCCTTTACTGTGGCAGAACTATCTGTCTGGGGAGTTCCTGCATTAACAGTAACTGAAGTCTTTTTCTTGTTCGTAAGCTTTGCTATTTTTTTATTGCTTGTAGTCCATGTGGTCTTTACTATCTTGCTGACTTTGTTTTTCTTTACCTTCAAATCATCCATAGTTCCGCCACTGAGTGACAGCTTGGTTTTTGACAACTTAGGCGCCTTTTTTGCTGCGATAGCATTCGGTCCTACCGCTGCCATACCAAAAACCATGGCAAATGCTAAGGTAACGGCTGCTGCTTTTTTCAACATTTTTTTCATGATCTTTCCTCCTTTTCGAGAAATAACATCACTTCATTTATCTTGACAAACGACGTACCTGATCATAGAGCAGTTCATCGATGTCTTTCTTCATAGCGAGAGCCTCATCGATGTCATAGTCGATGAACTCACCGTCCTTATAAGCTACCACGCGATTTGTCTTGCCCTCGATAAGAAGGTCAACCGCCTCTGCTCCAAATGCAGATGCATATACACGGTCACGACATGTCGGGTTTCCGCCACGCTGCATATGACCGATAACAGTAGCTCTGGTCTCGATTCCCGTAGCAGCCTCAATCCTCTTTGCAAGTCCGTCGGAATCACCGCATCCCTCAGCATTGATAACGATATGATGCATCTTGCCGACCTTACGACGGCTAAGGATCTTGTCGATGATCTTTGACTCATCACCGTCATATCTCTCCGGGATAAGAACATAGTCAGCACCGCTCGCGATACCGCACCAAAGCGCGATATGACCTGCAGTACGACCCATAACCTCGATGATAGAGCATCTCTCATGAGACGCGGATGTATCACGGATCTTGTCAATAGCTTCCATAGCAGTATTAACCGCGGTATCGAATCCGATAGTATACTCGGTACATGCTATATCCAGATCGATGGTTCCCGGCAAAGCGATCGTGTTGATGCCGTGCTCGGAAAGTCTCTGTGCTCCCTTGAAAGAACCGTCACCACCGATAACAACGATACCGTCGATACCGGCCTTTCTCGCATTATCAGCTGCGAGCTTCTGGCCCTCAGGCTTGAGCATCTCCAGACAACGTGATGAGTTGAGGATTGTTCCTCCTCTGTGAACTATATCGGAAACGCTCATAGTATCCATATCGGTGATCTCTTCCTCGATCAGTCCGAGATATCCTTTGTGAATACCTTTAACATTTAATCCATTATTCAGTCCGGCTCTGACGACGGCACGGATCGCCGCATTCATTCCCGGTGCATCTCCACCACTTGTCAGCACGCCGATTGTTTTGATATCACTCATTCTTAAAACCTCCATTTTTACTATATCCCGAGACTTGATACACAAGTCTAACAGATTATACTACATTTCACACTTCTTGACAAGTATAAATTTGATTATTTGCAGTAAACTATCTCACGCATCCTTGACGATGACCGCATCGTCGCCAAAAATGTCCCGAAGCTTGGCTAAAAGTCCCTCGCACGCACTTGTCGAATGCGCCGCCGAAAGCCTCTTCATCCTGTTACCATCCGCGATAAAGACGGTGACCAGGTCCTGTCCGTCAAAAGCATCAATCGCTTTCAAGAGTTCAGCCTCACGCTCTTTGTATTCATCAACGGTAGCAAATCTAACCCATATCATCTTCGGCCTCTCATCAAAGCAGGTGATCACCGACGAGATCAGCTTTGCATTCTGATTCAACTCATGAGTGACCCGCCCCCTGATCATCAGCTTTCTGTCCTCGGCAAGAAGCATCCTGTACTGCTCATACTGCTTCGGAAAAACGATAACCTCGACATCACCCGTCATATCCTCCATGGATAAAAATGCCATGATCTGGTTATTTTTAGTGGTCTTAACCGTAACCTTATTGACGATACCTGCGATCACCGCCTGCTCATCGTCGTTGACAACAGGCTCAGATCCCGAATCGCCCTCCTCCTCGGGTATAGCAAAATCAACCGCATATCTGGTGACCTTATCCTTCAGATAATCCATATCGTCATCGAGCGGATGGCCGCTGATATAAAAGCCGATGATCTCCTTTTCAAAGGCGAGGAGCTCAGCCTTCGGATACTCCCCTACATCCGGGAATGAGATATCGAGAACCTCCTGCTCCTCCGGTTCCATCATATCAAATAAGGAAAGCTGTCCGCTCATCCTTGTCTTTTTCTCAGCGTTTGTCGCATCTATCACCTGCATGTGAACGTGCATCTTCTGAAGGCGCGTTCCCGGAAGAGAATCAAGAGCACCGCTTTTGATCAAAGCCTCAATGGTCTTTTTGTTTACCATTGCCTGCGGAAGTCTTAAACACAGATCCTTTAAAGACTTGAACGGACCATTTTTCTCACGCTCCGAGACAAGCTCATCTACGACGGTCCCGCCTACACCTTTGATGGCAACGAGTCCGTAACGGATCACATCCTCTTGCTCGCCGGTTTCGGGATCTGTATACTTTGCGGCCATAAACCTGTACCCGCTCTCATTCACGTCGGGCGGGAGGATTTTTATGCCCTGTTTTTTACACTCGGTCAGATAACGTAAAAACTTATCCTTCGACTCCATGTATGACGTCATCATCGCCGCCATAAAGTGAAACGGAAAATGCGCTTTCAGATAAGCTGTCTGATATGCAACCATCGCATAGGCCGCAGCGTGCGACTTGTTGAACGCATAAGCGGCGAAGCTCATCATCTGGTCCCAAAGGCGATTCGCTATATCCTCGGAGATACCGTTCGCAACGCATCCTTTGATACCGTCAGCCGCAGAACCGTGAACAAACTTTTCACGCTCCTTTTGCATGACGGAGACTTTTTTCTTTGACATCGCACGACGCACATTGTCACTTCCGCCGTACGAGTATCCGGCCAGATCACGCACAATCTGCATAACCTGCTCCTGATAAACGATACAACCGTATGTGGGCTTAAGTATCGGCTCAAGCTCGGGTGTAAGATAAGTTATCTTGTCCTGGTTTTGTTTGCCCTCGATATACTGAGGGATAAACTCCATCGGCCCGGGTCGATACAAAGAGATACCCGCGATAAGGTCCTCGATGCAGTCGGGCTTCAGGCGCTTCATGAAGTTGGTCATGCCTTCACTCTCAAGCTGAAAAATACCCCCGGTGCGCCCCTGACTGATGATCTCAAAAGCCTTCGGATCATCATAATCGATATTTCTCATATCGTCGACGTTTCCCTCGGCGGCATCCTGTATCACAGTCAGGTTCCTGAGACCCAAAAAGTCCATCTTCAAAAGCCCCTGCTCCTCGAGAAGCGGTGCCTCATACTGCGTAACGATGACATCTCCGTCCTTATCCTGAGATATCGCCAAAGGCACATAATTCAGCACGGGCTCCGGGGCGATCAAAACACCTGCTGCATGCTTCGTGGTGTGTCTGGGCAACCCCTCAAGACGCATCGAAATATCCACAACCTTTTTGATCTGCGGATCCTGCTCATAAAACTCTCTGAAATCCGGACTCTCCTTCAAGCCGTCGGCTAGCGGAGAAAACTGCGGAATGGTCTTTGTCACCTGCTTCACATACTGCGGTGGCAAACCGAACGCACGACCCACATCACTGACCACGGCACGGCTCTTCAGCGTACCGATCGCGATGATCTGAGCCACATGATCACGACCGTATTTTTCACGAACATAATTTATGACCTCCTCACGACGATCCGGCTCGAAGTCCACGTCGATATCCGGCATCGTCACGCGCTCAGGATTGAGAAAGCGCTCGAAGATCAGCTGATACTTGATCGGATCGACAAGGTCCGTGATCCAAAGCGTGTAGGCAACCAGTGACCCCGCTGCCGAACCACGCCCGGGTCCCACGGGGATCCCGTTATCCTTTGCATACTTGATAAAATCCCACACGATGAGGAAGTAGTCGACAAACCCCATTTCCTCGATAATCTTTAACTCACTCTCGAGTTTATCTTCATATAAAAATGCCTCGTCACCGTACCTTTTTTTCAACCCCTCATGACAAAGCTCTCTGAGATACTCAGATGCAGTTTTGCCATCCGGTACGTCAAACCTCGGTAGTTTGTACTTTCCAAACTCGATCTCGACCTGACAACGCTCAGCGATCTTTACCGTGTTTTCCAGAGCCTCCGGTGCATACGGAAAAGCGGCCGCCATCTGCTCCGGGCTTTTTAAGAAAAACTGTCTCGGCTCGTACTTCATCCTGTCAGTATCAGTGACCTGCTTTCTCGTCTGTACACAGATCAGTACATCATGCGCTTCGGCATCCTCCTCCAGGATGTAGTGAACATCATTGGTCGCAATGAGGTCGATCCCCAGCTCATTGTGCAGCCTCATCAGCCCCTGATTGACCATCTTTTGATCGGCCATCCCGTGATCCTGGAGCTCCAAAAAGAAGTTATCCTTTCCAAAAATATCCAGAAACCTCAAAGCCTCTGTCTTCGCCTCTTCATAAAGATCTCTCTTCAGATACATAGGGATGATGCCGGCCAGACACGCACTGCAGCAGATCAGACCTTCGTGGTAACGCTCCATAAGCTCATAATCGATACGCGGCTTCGAATAAAAACCCTCGGTATAACCAAGCGTCACGAGTTTCATGAGATTTTTATAACCGGTGTTATTCTCAGCGAGAAGGATAAGGTGGTTATACCGCCCATGCTCCTCACTTTTTTCCTTGTCAAATCTGGAAGTCGGCGCTACGTAGACCTCGCAGCCGATGATGGGGTGAATCCCCTGATTCAAACACTCTCTGTAAAAATGGATAGCACCAAACATGTTGCCGTGATCGGTGATCGCAAGATGCTTCATCCCGAGCTCGGCCGTACGTGAAACAAGCTCGGTGACGCGACATGCACCGTCGAGCAGGCTGTATCCCGTATGGACATGAAGATGTACAAAATCCATTTATCGTCCTTTCAAAAAAAGGCCGCAACACCGGCGACCTTTACTATCCGGTTCATACCGGACTCACTTCGATGTCAGGAAATCCTCGATACGAGAAATCGCCTCGTCCTCATCCTCTCCGTCGATGTGAACCCCGATAGACTCTCCCGGAACCAATCCGAAGTTGAGCATACCCATGATGCTCTTTGCATTTGCTGTCTTTTCATTTTTAGTGAAGCTGATATGGCTTTTAAACTGGCTTGCCAGCTGGACAAGCATAGGGACCACGCGATCCGCTTCCTTTTTTTCAACAAATGCGATACTCTTATCTTTCACCGTTTCTTCCTCCATCCCGGATTATCATGACTGGCCATCCATGTCCGCAGCAAGCTCCGAAAGCCGCCTCAACCTGTGATTGACCGCCGACTTGCCAAGCGGTGGGTCCATCATTTCTCCGAGTTCTTTTAAACTTACATCCGGATACTCCAGACGCATTTTGGCTATCTGCGCCAGCGAATCCGAAAGCTGATCAAATCCGATAGTCTCGCGGATATATTCAATCTGCTCGACCTGTCTTGCCGATGCGTTTATCGTCTTTTTTATATTCGCCGTCTCACAGTTTACCTGCCTGTTTATGCGACCGCGAACCTCCTTGACGATGCGCGCATTCTCATACTCCATAAGCGCGACCGTAGCTCCGATGAGCCCCAGAAAATCAGCAACCTTTTGTCCCTCCTTTAAGTAGAGGACACTGTTGCCTTTGCGCTTGGTGATCTTTCCTTCTATATCAAATGCTTTTAATATCTCGTTTATAAAGAAAGCCCGACTCTCATCCTTGGTCACTATCTCAAGCTGATAGTGTCCCTCGGGATCGGTGACCGTCCCCGCTGCCAAAAACCATCCTCTTAAGTATGCTCTCTTGCAGCACTCCCTCTCAAGGATATCATCTCGCATCAGATCCTCTGCGATCCTCGATCCTCCCGAAGGAACTGTCACCCTGTTCTCATGCTCGACCCGATCCAAGACCGGCTCGACACGGTAGGCTTTCTTAAGAAGACTATAACATTTTTCGGGAATTGTCAAGCCTTCAGAAAGTATACTGAAAGGTTTTTCACTGTGACACCCTTCAAAAAAGGCCCGAAGCTCGGCTTTTCTGCAATGCCTTCCTTTGCTGATATGTTCGGCAAGCTCGGTCCTTACCTTGCTCGCAAACGATCTGCTCTCTTGTTTTTCTTCCATATAAAAATGTTCCCTTGTATTTCGTACCACAGAACGCTTCTGATCATCAGTCTTTTCGAATTCGGTCAACCAACCTGTCAGATTTACACTACCTCATCAGATCGCCCTGTTTCCTGATTCTATCCTTGTCGATATCTCTGTGATCCTTTTTACATCCATATTCACTACTCTTGTAGTATTTATATAATTCGTTGGCAAATGTCACCGACCTGTGCTTGCCTCCGGTACATCCGACAGCCACAACAAGTCCGGTCTTTCCCTCGATCCTGTAGTTCGGGATCAGGAAGTCTATAAGGCCCGTAAGCTTCTCAAGAAATGTCTTTGCAACCTCCGAACTCATCACGTAATCGGATACCGCCTTATCATCACCGGTCAAAGGCTTCAGCTCATCGACGTAGTAGGGATTCGGTAAAAACCTCACGTCAAAGACCAGATCGGCATCCGTCGGGATACCGTACTTGTATCCGAAAGAAACAAAAGTCAGATAGAAGTTGCAGTAGCTCTCCCCACCGGCAAACTTCCTGTCGATCTCCTGCTTCAGATCCCTGACAAGAAGCGATGATGTATCAAGCACCACATCCGCTTTCTTCCGAAGCGGTGCAAGAAGTGCTCTTTCATCCTCGATCGCATTGCCTACACGCTCACGCTGTCCTTCACCGTCAGCACTCAATCTGGAGAGAGGATGGATTCTCCTGGTCTCCTTGTATCTCTTTATTAAGACAGGAGTAGAAGCCTCCAAAAAAATGGTTTCTACAGTGTAACCAAGCTGCTTGAACTCATCGACCTTCGCAAGAGCCTCCTTCAGCTTTTCTTTTCCTCTTGACTTACCTCTAAACTCTATACCTCTTATATCAAGCCCTAAGGCAATCTTCTCATCCACCTCATTTGAGTCATTCGCAAGCTGTAGAAAAGTCGAGATCAACTCAGCCGGCAGGTTGTCCACGCAGTAATACCCGTCGTCCTCAAGTATTTTCATCACGGAGCTCTTCCCCGCTCCGCTAAGTCCGCTTACTATGACTACTCGCATTTGATATCACCTCATCTATCGTACGCTCCACTCCGGTCCGCATTCAGTTTGGTTTCTCCATGAGGAGAAGGATTTGATTTGTCATGTAAATCACAGGCCGCACTAGGGCTGGTTTGATTTATCATGCGAGGGACCTCGGGAAAACGTCGGTGCGTAGGCGCCGTATTTTGGCGTCATGCACCGCTACGTTTTTCCATGGTGCAAACGGAGTCCCGAGCAGATAAATCACAACCGACCGCCTATGCGGCCGCGGCTAGAACACATCCAAATCCCATGAAAAGTCCCCTATCAAGCGGACCTCCGGCTCAAGCTGCACACCCGACTTCTCCTTCACGATGCGCTGCACCGTCGTGATCAACGAGTGAATCTCGCTCGCCGTCGCCTCTCCGCGATTCACAACAAAGCCGCAATGCTTCTCACTCACCTGTGCATCTCCGATACGATAGCCCCTAAGGCCCGCATCCTCGATAAGCTTCCCGGCGAAGTACCCCTCTGGTCTTTTAAAGGTCGACCCCGCAGAAGCAAACTCGAGCGGCTGCTTCTCGCGTCTTTTTTCATTCAGCTCTCTCATCTGAGCCTGTATATCCTCAGTCACTCCGGGCCTAAACTCGAAGGTACCCGTAAGCACAGTCCAGTTCTTTTCCTGAAGTATGCTGTGTCTGTACGACAATTGTAGTTCCTCAGTGGTAAGCTTTTTAAGGCTACCCTCCGCTGTCATCACGGTGACCTCCTTCAGGCAATCCTTGATCTCTCCGCCGTACGCTCCGGCGTTCATGGTGATAGCGCCGCCGACCGTCCCGGGTATCCCTCCGGCAAAAGCAAAACCGTCGAGTCCGAGCTTAGCAAGACGAGCCGCCATCGAAGATAGCTTCGTTCCCGCCTTCACGGTGATTATGTTGCCTTCATGTACCGAGATTCCGGAAAAATGCTCCCCTATCTCGATCACGATACCGTGATACTCTCTATCAGAAAAGAGCAGGTTTGAACCTGCTCCCACAATCATAAACGGGAGCTGTCTCGCATCAGCGAAATCCAGCGCGAAACGCACCTCACCCGTATTCTCAGGGATCAGATAGTATCTGGCCGGACCGCCCACACGAAAGGTCGTGTGACGACTCATCAGCTCCTGCTCACGTATGATCATTACTTTTCCTTCCTACTTCCCACTGGCAAACATGGTTTACTGTCCGTCCGACCTCAAAGAAAAGGATCGGTGTCGGATCATTTTTCTATAACAAGCTTTGCCGCTCCGTAGATACCTGCATCGTTTCCAAGCTCTGCAAGTCTGAACTCCTTGTTCTGGAGAGCAAACATAACATGGTCATTGTAATATCTTTTTATCACATCAAGGATGATATCTCCGGCCTTCGACACGCCTCCGCCGATAACAAATGCCTCTGGGTCTACTACCTGAGCGACATTTGCAAGTCCGAGTCCCAAAACTCTTCCGAACTCCTCGACAACCTCCACGCAATACTGGTCCTTGTCCTTGGCTCCGTCAAAGATAGCCTTGGCCGTGATCTCCTGACCGCCTGACAGACACGACTCCTCGAGTGAAGCCGAACCCGGATGAAGCTTCTTTGTAGCCATGCGCACGATACCGGTCGCCGACGCATACTGCTCAAGACAACCCTTTCCACCGCAGTTGCATGAATCCTCTTCGTTCTCAGATCTCACCTTCAGATGACCGATCTCACCGCCTGCGCCCATCGCGCCTGTAAGGATTTTCCCTCTGACGATGATGCCGCCGCCGACTCCTGTTCCGAGAGTCACCATAACGATCGAATCAAAGCCTCTTCCGCCGCCCTTCCACATCTCACCGAGGGCCGCGATATTTGCATCGTTCGCAACGCATACATTCTCAACTCCGGTAAGGGATGACAGTTCATTTTTAGCAGAAAAAACGCCCCAACCGAGGTTTGCACACTTAAGTACAACACCGTCGTCAGTGACAGGTCCCGGTACTCCCATACCGATTCCTTTTATGTTTCCGCCAAGTGCTTCTCTTTTTGATTCTATACTCTCTACGATATCAGGAAGGATCACGTTTCCGCCATTCTCCGTTCTCGTGGGGATTTCCCATTTTTCCACAAGCTCACCGGCATCGGAAAATAATCCCATTTTTACTGTCGTACCACCGACATCTACCCCGATATAATAATCTGCCATATATACCTCCTATTTGGCTTTAACCTTCACATTTACAAGCGGATCTGTTCACGCACTCATCTGTCCGACGATGGGATCAATCGCTGAAAAACTCCTGCCCCATGTGATTTGATAACCTTTTATATAATTCCTCTGCAGCATTGTATCCCATTTTTTTCTGTCTGAAGTTGACTGCCGCACTCTCACAGATGATAGCGCCGTTTCGTCCGGGTCTGATTGGGATGTTGTGAATGGGAACTTTGTTTCCGAGATACTCTATATAATTGTCCTCAAGTCCCATACGGTCGTACTCTTTTTCTCTGTTCCACTCCTCCAGCTGGAGGACCAGATCTATGGTCATGGTATCCTTCACGCTCTCGACACCGAAAAGCGTCTTTGCATCAATGATACCGATACCTCTAAGCTCGATAAAATGTCTCGTGATATCAGGTGCCTGTCCGATCAGCGTCTCATCGGAAACCTTTCTGATCTCGACCACATCATCCGACACCAGACGATGTCCTCTGTGGATAAGCTCCAATGCCACCTCTGATTTACCGATACCACTCTCGCCGGTGATCAAAACACCTTCTCCAAAAATATCCACAAGCACACCGTGGATGCTTATCATCGGAGCGAGCTGGACGTGCAGCCATCTCGTCACCTCTGCGGAAAAGGTCGATGTCTCAACCGGAGTCTGAAGGATGGGCACGGTGAATTTTTCTGAGAGTTTCAAAAACTCATCAGCCACCGGCAAATCCCTACAAAAGATTATACAAGGAACACGATAGCTCATGATCTGTTCCATCATTTCGGCACTTTTTTCGATGCCCTGTTTCTCCATAAACGTGTACTCGACCTGTCCTATGATCTGTACACGGTGATGATCAAAATAGTCAAAAAAGCCCGCAAGCTGCAGTGCCGGACGGTTTATATCCGACTGAGTAATCTGCACACTGTCAAGGTCATCCTCGCAGGTGAGCACTTTCAGTGATTGCTGTTCGACTAGCTTTCTGATCGATACAGTATCCATCGCGCGTTCCTCCCTTAAAGTCTCATTGTAACATATATATTTATTATTTACAACCGTTAAATATCTACGCCATATGATACAGCACGGCGATAGAACCTTTAGTGCAGGAAACAATTGCCCGCTTACCGGTGAACTCGTTGGAGACACCGATGGGAAGGTGGTTGTACCAGTCGGCACCGGTGACTTCATACTTAAGTCCCTGAATCGTTACGTTGTGGCAGTGACGATCAAGAGCAAAAACCGAGCAAAGATTGCCCGCCACATTAAAGGTGGTATCCTTGCCGAGAACTATACTTCCGGAGTTGACGACCTGTATGGCATAATCGTCGCAGTAAAGCGTCCCCGACGCGCCATTTTTAGAAAGATATGTGAGCAGCTGGATGTTTCCGATGGTATGATCAAGTCTTCCACCAAGGCCGCCGAATATCGCAAACTCTTTATATCCCTTTTCAAGTCCCATCTTGATGGCGATCATCATGTCGGTATCATCCTTGTCTTTCGGATACCTTATCGCGTCGCTCGGCAGATCATAAGATATCACCGAGTCGAAATCTCCGAGCACGATATCTGCGCGCAATCCTATCTCCTCGAGATAGTCAAAGCCCCCATCCGCTGCGATCACAAGGTCATCAGCGTTAAGCGTAATAGTATGCGACGAGCGGTCACCCGCCCCAAATATATAGCAAATCCGTTCCATAATTACTCCATTATCACATCGATTGCCTTATCAATTTCGCCGGTTACTGCCTCGTTAGAATAAGACTCGACGCCACCGACGTCCACCGCTGCCGTCAGGTTCGGATCGATCGGAAGTCGTGCCAGCACAGGCACACCGTACTCCTCAGCGACAGTATCAAGCTTGCTCTCACCGAATATCTCGATCTTTTTGCCGCAATCAGGACAAGCTACATAGCTCATATTCTCGACGAGTCCGAGTACCGGAACATCCAAAAGTCCGGCCATTTTTATAGCCTTACCTACGATCATCGAAACGAGATCCTGAGGCGTTGTGACAACTACGATACCGTCAAGCGGAATGCTCTGGAACACTGTAAGCGCCACGTCACCCGTACCCGGCGGCATATCCACAAGAAGATAATCAATATCCTTCCAAAGGACATCCGTATAGAACTGACGGACCGTCCCTCCGATCAGGGATCCACGCCAAACGACAGGATCAGACGGATTGTCAAGAAGAAGATTGATACTCATCACATCGATCCCGAGCTTTTTAGTTGTAACCGGAAAGATCGTATTTTCATCTCCCATAGCTCTCTCCGTAAGCCCGAAAGCTTTCGGGATTGAAGGTCCTGTGATATCCGCATCAAGGATACCGACCTTTTTTCCGGCTCTGGCAAGCTGAATAGCCAAAAGCTCCGTGATGGCGCTTTTTCCGACGCCACCTTTGCCGGAGATAACTCCTATAACATTTTTAATCAGACTTCCCTCATGCGGCGAAGCGATCAAATCCTGTGGATTCTGCCTGGAACCGCAGCTCGCTCCGCATGAAGAGCAGTCATGTGTACACCCTTCAGGGGTCTGATTTTCATTATCACTCATAATAATCCTCCACGACATTATTCTCTAACTATCATTCAAACAAAAAAGCTATTTGAATTGTATATCCATATCGGAATGTCTCGTTAACATCGTTGCGTAGCGCGTGTACTGTACGCGCCTGCAACGCGATGTTAGCGAAAAAAGCAACAGCGTGTCCGATATGATATACATTCAAATAGCTTAATTATAATTATTTCTGAGTTTTACCGGCGTCTCTTTTACGGTTTCTGCTTCCGCCCTCTACGCCTTTTTTAGAATTATTCTTTGCGTAGGTCTCTGCCTTCTTAGCAGTAGCCTTGCCACGGCCGGCAAACAGATACCACAGCGGTGATGCTACGCAGATTGATGAATAAGTACCTGCAAGTACACCGACGATAAGCGGGATAGCAAACTGTCTTACGCTCGATACACCGAGTATAGCAAGCATGAATACCATGATGAACGTCGTGATAGATGTGTTCAACGAACGTGACAGTGTCTCTGATATACTGCGGTTGATGATCTCTTTGAGGTCATCACGTGAGTTTGCCTTGTTGCGGTTCTCTCTGATACGGTCGAATACGACGATGGTATCGTTGATAGAGTAACCGACGATCGTAAGCATAACTGCGATAAATGTTGAACCAACCTGGATGAACGCACTTCCGACAACATATACGGTAAATACGACAAGCACGTCGTGGCACAGTGCCAGAACTGCGGCACCGGCTGTTGCGATGTGACGGAAACGGATCCAGATATATATAAGCATACATGCGATCGCTATGATAGTAGCTATGATCGCATCAACCTTCATCTCATCGGATACGGAAGCCGAGATGGTCTCTGACTCAACCTGCTCCTCTGATGTGTTGAACTTCTTGGCAAGCTCTGCTCTTACCTCACCTGCCTGCTGCTCTGTAAGAGCGGTGGTGCGGATCGTGATCTTTTTCACGCCCTGATCATCAGATGAGGAAACCTCACCGTTCAGACCGGTTACCTGCTTAACTACTGCTACGACCTCATCCTTGAGCTGATCGGTGATCTCTGTATTCTCATCGATCGATACGGCTGTCGATGTACCACCGACGAAGTCGAGTGAGTAATCAAGGATATTTCCGCGTGAGTTTACGTTGATAACAAGTCCCACAACCATAGCAACGATGATCACACCGAATACTCCGGTAAATATCTTCCACTTTCCGAGGAAGTCAAATGTCTTAACCTGCTTCTGTACTCCGTAGAGTTTTACGTTCTCCGCGCCGAAGCCTGCGAAGGCATACATAAGCCATCTGGTCACGAAGATTGCCGTGATCATCGAAAGGATGATACCGATAGCAAGCGTCTGAGCGAAGCCCTTAACCGTACCTGATCCTCTCAGATATAATACGAAAGCAGCGATCAGGGTTGTAACGTTACCATCGATGATCGCGGAGAGTGCATTTTTAAATCCGTTCTTAATAGCGGAGTTGATAGTCTGACCTTTGGCCAGCTCCTCGCGTATACGTGTAAAAATGATACAGTTCGCATCGACCGCCATACCGATACTCAGAATGATACCTGCGATACCCGGAAGTGTAAGTGTGACGTTGAGTACGTTCAGCACTACGAGCATCATAAGTACATAGAATACCAACGCGATAGATGCTGCAAGACCCGGAAGTCTGTACATAATGATCATGAACAGGATCACGAGGATAAATCCGATAAGACCTGCCCAAAGTGATGTATCAAGTGCGGTGCTACCGAGTGTAGCGCCGACAACGTTGTCATGTATGTTCTCAAGCTCGAGAGGAAGTGCACCGATACGAAGTGTACTTGCAAGGTGCTCAGCCTCTTGGAAGTCCTCGAAACCACCCGAGATCTGGCACTTACCACCTGTGATAGCCTCTCTGATGTTCGGTGCGCTTACAAGCTTATCATCATAAACGATAGCCATACGCTCATTCACATGCTCGGATGTGATATCGCCGAACTTCTTTGCTCCCTTACCATTGAAGGAGATATCAACAACGTTTTCTGTTTTTCCTGTATTCGATGTCTGTGTGGTAGCCATAGCCTCTTTGATGGTAGAACCATCCATCAGCACGTCGTCTTTGTTGAAGGTTACCGAATCACCCTCATCCGGAGCTGTAGCTACTGCGGAACCGCTTGCCACATCAGCTGCCTCATCAGCCTTCTGAAGCTTATCAAGCATCACGAAGTAAAGCGCACCGGCTTTACCGAGCTGAGCAAGGATCTCCTTGGAGTTTGTAGCACCCGGGATATCGATAGTGATACGATTGTCACCCTCTTTATACACAGCCGCCTCTGTAGAGTAGCTCTCAACACGCTTCTGCATCTTGTAGACGGTATCGTCCATCTCCTGCTGTGTCGGCTTATCCTTTGTAGCCTGATAGGTTACGCTGACACCGCCCTTTAAGTCAAGACCGAGACGGATATTTTTCGCGGTACCTCTGTGCGCCTTGCCGATTCCGACAAATGCCACGAAAGCAAATGCTGCGATCATAGCTAACACCAGCAAAATCTGCAGTGCGCCTCTCAACTTACTGTTCATCTTACTTACTCTCCTTTGCTTCTTTCTTTCATATAAAAATGTGCTCAGGTGCATATTCACGCACCTAAGCACATAGTATAGCATATAAAACTTCTAAAAACAAGCACTTTTTTTGATTTTTACGTTACTATTCACGGCCGGATCATACTTCGAAGGCATCGGATGCCCCTTTTTTTGATCGATCAGCCAAAGTAACGGTCCAAAAGTCCCTTGAATGCCTTTCCGTGACGCGCCTCATCTCTGGCCATCTCATGCACGGTGTCATGGATAGCGTCAAGGTTGAGCTCTTTAGCTCTTTTTGCAAGATCAGTCTTGCCTGCAGTTGCTCCGTTCTCGGCATCCACGCGCATCTCGAGATTTTTCTTGGTGGAGTCGGTCACTACCTCGCCGAGAAGCTCAGCAAACTTAGCTGCATGCTCAGCCTCTTCAAAAGCGGCCTTCTCATAGTAAAGACCTACCTCCGGATAGCCCTCACGGAAAGCAACTCTTGCCATCGCAAGATACATACCAACCTCTGAGCACTCACCCTCGAAGTTGCTTCTGAGATCCTTCAGGATATCCTCCGGAACGCCCTTTGCCACACCTACAACATGCTCAGCAGCCCAGGTCATCTCTCCTTCCTGCTTTTTGAACTTCTCAGCAGGCGCTTTACAAACCGGACACTGCTCGGGCGGCTGATCCCCCTCATAAACGTAACCGCATACGCTACAAACCCATTTAGCCATAACCAATACCTCCCTTTCAATAGATTTTCGTACAAAAGTATTAGCCTAATAATAACGCATTTTATCTTAAAAGTCAACATACGATAAGGCACAACGTAGGTACTCGGATTTAAGCAGAATTCTCGCTCATCTGTACATAAAAAAGCATATCTGTATGCCCTCATACGATATGCTTTTTCTGTTCGAATTCACTTTTTTTCACTCACATATCCTCAGTAGTAACACTTCCTGTATCATCGACACCGGCTGCCTTTAGCATCTCGTCCATCGTATGCCACCCGAGCACCGCGCATTTAACTCTGGCCGGCATGTGAGAGATATCCCGAAGAGCCTGACTTTCCTCGAGTTCATCGAGCTCATCATCCTCGACCTCACCCCTTATCATCCTCATAAAAATATCCCCGAGGCGTCTTGCCTCCTCTTCCGTTTTTCCGATGATAAGGTCAAGCATCATATCCGCAGACGCCTGCGATATCGCACATCCGTCACCCGTAAAGCCGCCGTCAACTATCACGCCATCCTCCACTTTGAGGCTTAAAATGATGTCATCACCGCAGGAGGGGTTGATGCCTTCGAGCGTGACTGTGGCGCCGTCTATCTCATGTTTATTTGCCGGGCGCAGGTTGTGCTCGGTCAGGATTTCATTATAAAAACTGCGATTTTCCATCTATTCCTCCAATCGGCCATACCGGTAGGTTTAGTTTGACAAGAACGGCCGCTATAGTCGGGCGTTTCGATTGTCCGCGAGGGCCCGCTTGCGCTTTTTTCTTAATAATGCGGCCTGTCCGTCGAAACCATATCTTCTAGCGGAAGCCCAGCTGGCTTCTCATATTTTTTAAACAATCAACTAACCTGTCAATCTCCGCCTCTGTGTTGTAGAAAGCGAGAGAGGCGCGGGCTGTTGACGGGGTACCGAGGTACTTAAGCAGTGGCTGCGCACAGTGATGACCGGCGCGGATAGCTACGTTTGCCTGCTCATCAAGGATGTATGCGATGTCATGCGGATGCACGTCCTGTAAAGTAAACGTGAGTATACCGTGGTGCTCCGTCGGATCTGTACTACCGATAATACGGATGCCCTCAACCTCAGTAAGCTTTTTATACGCATACTCAGTAAGCTCAGCTTCACGCGCTATGATGTTATCAAAGTCGATCTTTTCATAATACTCGATCGCGGCTTTAAGGCCTATCGCTCCACCGGCATTGACCGTCCCGGCCTCGAACTTGTGTGGGATCTCAGCGTAGGTTATACGGTCAAGTGTCACAAGCTCTATCATCTCTCCGCCTGTCAAAAACGGCGGGATTTTTTCAAGCCATTCATACTTTCCATATAGGACTCCGATTCCCATCGGTCCACACATCTTATGTCCGGAAAATACTAAAAAATCAGCGTCCATATCCTGCACATCCACATGTGTGTGCGGGACCGACTGTGATCCATCGACGACTATCACGATACCGCGATCATGACAGATCTTTGCAAATGTCTTTATATCATTTTCGCGACCGAACACGTTCGAAACATGCGTGATCGCGACTATCTTCGTTTTTTCGGTAAGTGCCTCCTCAAAAAGCTCAGGCGTGATCAAACCTTCATCAGTCGGATTGTCCGAATAGTTTCCATCAAGCGAGCCGGTGCTTCCTGCCGCAGCGCCGGAGCCTGCCATATCTGCGCGCTTTATCGGCCTTAAATAGTTTACCTTTGCGCCCTTTCGTTCTGCTGCCGCTCTCCACGGAAGCATGTTTGAGTGATGCTCCATGATGCCGACCAGGATCTCATCGCCCTCTTTTAAGACCGCCTCACTAATACTGAAAGCGACGAGATTCAGAGACTCCGATGCATTTTTCGTAAAAATGATTTCCTCCGGCCTTTTAGCTCCGATAAACCCGGCAACCTTTGCTCTTGCCTGCTCGTAGGCCTCGGTCGCAGCCAGACTTATCTGATACAGCCCACGCAACGGGTTGGAGTTTACTGTCTTATAAAACTCCGACACTGCCTCCAGCACGCAGTCCGGTCGCTGGGTCGTCGCGGCGTTATCCAGGTAGGCCACATCGGGGTTATTTTTAAAAAAGGCGAAATCATCGCGAACTTCTGAAAACATTATTATCTCCTATATTGACACTGTCTGGTTTCATAGCTATATCTAGCTTATGCATCTCATGTTTTAGCCTTGGCTATGCGATAGGTCGGAGTCAAATACTTATTTCTACCGGCGACTTGCGAAGAACCGCTTCATAGTAAGCCGTCTTCATCATCTCACGAATGGAAGCTTCGTCCATGCCACGGCTCATCATATAATAAAGCATATCGTCATCGAGGCGACCGATGGACGCTCCGTGGTTACCCTCGACATCCTCTTCCTCGCAAAGGATGATCGGGATGGTCTGGTTAACGACCCCCTCGTCAAGCATGAGCACCTCTTCGATCTCATTTCCCTTTGCGCCGATCGCACCGAGTTTGAAGTCGATGGTACCTCTGAATCTTTTTACAGCCTCATCGCAAAGAGCACCTCTCACAGAGATGTCAGACAGGGAGGATTCCCCTAAATGCGATGCTTCATAATTCAAATCCAGGACTTCTTTTCCTTTTGTCAGATAACCTGTATCGATCACCAGCGCACTCTTTCTACCGTTTAAATTCGTGTGCACATCCTGGTAAATCTTGCCTCCGCAGATAAATGCATGGATCAGGTGGAACTCGGCCTTATCCTCTAAGTCGGCATCGATCCTTCCGGTAAAGGTGAACTTTTCTCCCAATCTGTGAACCTGAACCAATGTCAGCTTTGCCTTCTTTTTGAGTGATATCTTCACTCCGACAGATGCAAAGCCATCGCCTTTTTCACCGATTTCGTTCTTAAAATCCATCATAACAGTATGATTTATATTCTCATCCACCGATATATCTACTATTCCTTCGGTATTTGCTCCGTTTTCAAATTCAAACGGCAGCTCACTCGGTTTCATGCCGTCGTTATCTGCATGGATCTCTATCGGCTCACCCTTAGATATCCCATCAGGCACATCTATAAGCGTCCCGTTCATCTTCAGCCAGTTCCAAGTCTTAACCGGCATCTCATTGATAGCTTTTTCAGTCATATATTTACTCCAATACTTAACTAAATATTTACTACATTATTTGACTATATATTTACTACAACATTTAACTCTCGCAGGGATTTGTTTTGTCATTTTTTATCGTAGGGCCTGTCGGAAACGTCTGTGCGTAGGCAGCGTGTTTTGCTGCCATGCACAGCTACGTTTCCGAATGGCGCAAGCGGAGCCCTACGTGAAAATGACAAACAAATCCCGGATGTCTTTATGGTCAACCTATGCTACCCTTCATCTCGAGGCGGATAAGATTGTTCATCTCAAGCGCATACTCGAGCGGCAACTCCTTCGATACACTGTCGGCGAATCCGCTGACGATCATCGATCTGGCTTCCTCTTCCTTGATACCGCGGCTCATCAGATAGAATATTGCATCATCACTTATCTTTCCTATCCTTGCCTCATGTCCTATATCCGCATCATCAGTTCTTACATCTATCGCGGGGATCGTATCGGATCTCGATATCCTGTCAAGCATCAGCGAAGCACATGATACAGTGGACTTCGCTTTCTTGGCATTTTTACCGACAACCACCGCAGAGCGGAATGTCGAGATACCGCCGTCCTTCGAGATTGACTTTGTGTTTACGGCGGATGATGTGCGCTCACCGATGTGCGTGACCTTCATTCCGGTATCGAGGTTCTGGCCTTTACCGGCGAATGTGATTCCCGTGAACTCCATGCGCGAGTCATTTCCTTTGAGGATCGTCATCGGATAGAGGTAGGATACATGCGATCCGAAGGAGCCCGAGACCCATTC